>JBDHYE010000012.1:0-11833 GCA_039811245.1 Chitinophagaceae bacterium
AAATATTCTACAATAGCACCTGTACCACCTTTTACAGTAAGGATTCCAGCTACTTTTAAGATCACATCTTTAGGTGCTGTCCAACCATTTAATTTCCCTGTTAGTTTTATACCTATTAGTTTAGGAAATTTAAGTTCCCAAGCCAATCCAGCCATAACATCGCAAGCATCTGCACCACCTACACCAATGGCTACCATTCCTAAGCCCCCTGCATTTACAGTATGACTATCTGTACCAATCATCATTCCTCCAGGGAATGCATAGTTTTCTAATACTACTTGGTGGATAATCCCTGCACCAGGTTTCCAAAATCCTATTCCATATTTATTGGATACAGAAGCTAAAAAATCATATACTTCCTTGCTTTCTGTAACTGCTACTTTTAAATCTACACTACTTTCTACTTTTGCTTGTATTAAGTGGTCACAGTGTACGGTGCTGGGTACGGCTACTTTTGCTCTTCCTGCTTGCATAAATTGAAGTAAGGCCATCTGTGCGGTAGCATCTTGCATAGCTACTCTATCAGGTGCAAAATCTACATAGCTTTTTCCTCTTTCATAGGCGGCTTTAGGAAAATTATTTTCCCAAAGGTGCGCATAAAGGATTTTTTCGGTAAGGGTAAGTGGGCGGTTCAATAGCTGTCTAGCTTGTGCTACACGCGATGCTAATTGGGCATAATGTTTTTGGATCAATACAATGTCAAAAGCCATGATTATTAATGTTTATTTTATGATTCTTTTTGTTTTGAATTGCAAATTTATGACAATTCAAAGACAATACATACAATAAAGTATTACTAAATGCAATAAAGGTATAGTCAGCTTAAAGTTTTTATTATAATACATTCTAAATTTTGAATTATTTCCAAAAATCCAACAAGTTTTTAATTGCTTTTTGAAACAATTTCGGTGCTTTTACTCCCAAAATAAGTTGTCCGTTTTCATTGAGCAAAAAACCAATTTCTATTTCAAATATTTTTTCTTCTTGACTTCCGTACAAAACAACTGTTCTCAAGATTTTGAATTTTGGGTAGTATTTCAAAATGTAGTTTTGTTCTATGAAGTCGTAATTCTTCAGTTCATCAATTCCGTTTTGTCTGAACTTATATTTTTTACCTTCAATGTTTATCACTTCGTTTCGTCCAAAGTCAATTAGAATCAGGTCGGGAATGTGAATAATTTCGTCTTTGGCGCCTGCTTTGTATTTCGCTTTGTCCTTGTACTTTGCAAGTGGAATTTGTTCCCCATCTTTTGTTACGAAGTAGCCTTTTTCACTTCCTGCGTGATTTTCAAAAATGGAATAACCTTGCGTAAAATTCTCTACAACCAAATGAATAAAAATTGTTCCTAATTTTTCTCCGTCTTTGTCGTATTTCCAATAGTCTATTGGTAATTCGGATTTTGGAATTTTCAAACCTTGCAACGAAATATTTAGTTTGTTAGCGATTTGAATAAACTTGTTCGTTTTTCCGATGTGGCGTGGTTCTAATCCGTGAAGCGTTATTTCAATTTTCTTTTTCCAACCTAACAAACGCAAAACATTTGAGATAATACTCAACGCACCAATGTTCGGGTCGTGCGAAAGTCCGCCACTTTTGAAAAGTCGTCCCGAAACTTCAATTTTATCTTTCTTTTTTGTGAGCAAAATAGGCACATTTCCTTTCGGTGCTTTACGCATTTTGCTTTTGAAATCTATGATTTCATCAATGTTCATAAATGGCGTAAAAATTTTACTATCTAACTTTTTACCTATAATTTCAACACCTAATGTGAGTAATAATTTTGTTCCGAAAATATATGTTTCTGTTGGTTTTTCTTTTTGGTCAATTTGAAGATTGTAAAGCATTATCTTTTTTGTGTTTGGATAATAACTTTCAATAAAAACAAACTTGCTACAACGTTGATAAACTCCCGTATTTCGACTTTCTTTATCGTCTGTTTTGGTTTCTTCAATAGCGTAAATTGGGTCATCTTGTAAAGTCGGCTCATCTTTTTGATAGAAAATCAAAAAGTCTGTAAAACTTGAATTTCCTGAAACAGTTTTGATATAAACTTTCTCAACTTTGTTGCAACGAAAACCTGTTACTTCGTATGTAAAAGTGAAATTATTGTCTTCTTTTTTGGGCGTTTCCCTTTGGGTCGGGCTATTCGCTACAATCTTTTTTGCCTTACAGGACAAAAAAGGATTTTCGCTTCTATCCCTAACGCAAAAACTGTTTCCAAAACTCATCATCATTTAATGCTTCTTTTGCTGATTTTATTGCTTTTGAATATTTAAACTCTTCATCACCATCTATTTCTATATAATTACTCATATTGGAAGTTTTATAAACATAATCAAACCAATTACAGTCTTCAAATTCTAAATTTTCCAAATCTTCATCATATAGATTATGACTTAATGCAACATCAACAGCTTGTATATTATTTCTATAAAAATCTTCATTTGGAAATTTAATTCTTATTAAACCACAACTTGAAATAATCACTTCTCTATCATCTTTTGAAAATTTGGCAATTTCTCCAAATCCTTTATACCAAAAAGAGTTTTGTCTTTTAGTATCTAATTTTTGAATGTATATTTCTTTTTTCATAATCAATCAAGAAAAATAAAATTACGATGATATTCTAAATATTGCATTCTATTTTCAAGAGGTAATTTATCATAAACTTTTTTTGGTTCGATTCCTATCGAAGTAATATTAGATTTATCCAATGCTTTTGACACCAATAGCGATTTATTATTTTCAAAAGTAATCAATCCTATGTCAAAAAGTTTATCTATAGTTGGACTGAAAATAAAACCATTGTTTTTATCTATTCTTTCAATGTTATTTGAAACACGCCAAGGTTTTATATGACTTGCTGTTAGAATTCTTTTATCTGTTATTCCTGAAATTGGGCAAAATGAAATTTCTTCTAAAAGATTTCTTCTAAATTTTTCCTGACCAACTCTAATAGTTTGCTGAATTATTTTTGAAGTATTTTCAATTTCTGCTTGAATAGGATTTTTTAAAATTTCTTTATCTAAAAAGTCATTTGGCTGATATTCCAATGGGATTTTATCTAAATGACTTACTAAACCATAAAGACCTGGTAAAATTTTATAAAATCGCTTATCTCTTTGAACCCTTTCATTTATAGTTTTATGAGGAGTTAATCCTTCAAACTTTTTAAATAAGGGTGCTACTTCATAAATCTGTTTTAAAGTTGCAAAATATCCAAGTTGAATTATTGCTCTTTCAACAGCATCTGACCAAGTTGGTTCTTTTAATTCAGCCATATTTTAAAAGTAAAATTATTAGATTTAAGCACTTCAATACTTGCGTTTTTATCTCTTATAATAGTTTGATAATTTGATTTTCCTTTGTGTTCCAAAACATTTGACAAAGCAAATTTTATGTCTTGCTCGTCCAAATTGTCAAGCAAATTCAAAAGTTCGTTTTCTTCTTTCGTTGTCCAACCTTTGAAACCACGTTTTCCGTCATTGTATGTTCCTGTCGTAATCAAATAGGGTGGGTCGCAATACACAAAATCGTTCACACCAAAATTAGAAAAATCAAAATGATTAAAACAGACATTGGTAAAGCTAATGTTTGTTTCTTTTATTCTGATGATGAATTTTCTCAAATTCTGTTTCATTATTGTATTGAAACTGCTCCGTTCACGCCCAAAAGGATTATTAAATTCGTGGCTGTTATTAAAACGAATTTGATGATTGAATGAAAACGCAATCAGAACAAACAAGTCTAACGGATTTTTTATTTCGTTGTAAAGTGCACGCATTTGTTTGTAGCCGTCTTCATTTGTCAATGACAAATTGAATTGCTTAACTCGTTTTTCTATGTGTTCAATTGTTGTGTCAAGCTCATTTTCTTGAAATGCTTTATACATTTCAATTAAATAAGTCAAAATGTCGTTGCAGTATATTTTGTTAGCATTTATGTTAATTCCAACATTGCAACCACCAGCAAACAAATCAATAAAATTATCAATATTGTCAGGAAAATAAGGCAATAATTGATCTAATATTTTAGATTTACCTCCAATATAATTTAATGGAGATTTGATTTGTTTTAACTTATACATTTTGTAACATTAAATTTTTAAAGGGCAATAAATTTAATATTAAACTAGTTACTCTCTCCTACAAAGGTATATTACCATGTTTGCGTTGAGGTTTGGATACTACTTTATTTTCGAGCATTTTAAAGGCTTTAATCAATTTTGTACGAGTATGCTCTGGTAGTATCACTTCATCTACATAGCCATGGGCAGCAGCTTTATAAGGATTGGCAAATTTTTGAGTATATTCTAATTCTTTTTCTTTCCATTTAGCTTCTTTGTCTTCGGCTGCAGCGATCTCATTTTTAAAGATTATTTCGGCAGCACCTTTTGCACCCATCACTGCAATTTCTGCACTAGGCCAAGCATAGTTCATATCAGCACCAATATGTTTAGAGTTCATTACATCATAAGCACCACCATAGGCTTTGCGAGTAATCACGGTTATTTTAGGTACGGTAGCTTCACTCAATGCATACAACAATTTTGCACCATTGGTGATGATACCATTCCACTCTTGGTCACTACCGGGTAAAAAACCTGGAACATCTACCAAAACTAAAAGTGGGATATTAAAGGCATCGCAGAAACGTGTAAATCGAGCAGCTTTTTTACTGGCATTAATATCAAGTACTCCTGCTAAGCTTGCCGGTTGATTGGCTACAATTCCTGTGCTCTTTCCTGCTATTCTTGCAAATCCTACAACTATATTTTCGGCATAATCTTTATGCACTTCTAAAAAGCTTTCATCATCTACCAATGCCTCGATCACTTCTTTCATGTCATAAGGTTGATTGGGGTTTTCGGGAATAATTGTTTTTAATACTTCTCGTGTTTCATCACCAGCACTATATACAAAAGCAGGGGCTTCTTCTTCACAATTTTGAGGTATGTATTGTAATAATTTTTTTAAATGCTCAATACATTCTACTTCATTAGCGTTAGTAAAATGAGTGACGCCAGATTTTGAAGCATGGGTTTGCGCACCACCTAATTCTTCACTGCTTATGGTTTCGTGTGTTACGGTTTTAACAACGTTGGGACCAGTAACAAACATATAAGAGGTATGTTCAACCATCGAAATAAAATCGGTTATAGCAGGGGAGTACACAGCACCTCCGGCACAAGGCCCCATAATAGCCGATAGTTGAGGGATAACCCCAGAGGCTTGAACATTACGATGAAAAATATCGGCATAGCCTCCTAAGGATACTACACCTTCTTGAATCCTAGCGCCACCACTATCGTTTAATCCGATTAAAGGAGCGCCGTTTTGCAAGGCTAAATCCATTATTTTGCAGATTTTAGCAGCATGGGTCTCTGATAGACTCCCTCCAAATACTGTAAAATCTTGTGAAAATAAATAGACTAAACGTCCATGAATAGTACCGTAACCGGTAATCACTCCATCACCCAAGTATTGTTCATTTTCCATACCAAAATCGGTACTCCGATGGCTTACAAACATTCCTATTTCTTCAAAACTCCCTTCATCTAGTAAAAGTTGTATCCGCTCACGGGCCGTGAGTTTTCCTTTTTTATGCTGACTTTCTATTCTTTTTAATCCTCCACCTAATAAGGCTTCTTCTTGTTTCTTTTTAAGTAATTCTATAGCTGTCATTGATATTTAATACTATTTTATTTTTGTTGGCTTTGAGTTTGAGTAGCTTGTCTAAATACATGTTCCATACTTTGACTATCGGCTTGTAAGCTTAGTATGGCTATGTTTTGGTCTAAAGCCCATTGCATGAGGGTTTTGCGCAGTTGGTCGGTTTGAGTACTGTATATTTTCCAACGTTTATTGCCTAAAGCTTCTACTTTACTCACTCCATTAAGTTGTTGTAGTTTTTGTTGAGGTATATCGTCTTCAAAACTGATAATCAATGCACTCTGTTCATTTTTATTTTGAAGATTTTCTATTTTATCATCGGCTACAATAGTGCCATTATTAATGATAATCACCCTGCTGCACATGGCTTCTACTTCTTGCATAATATGGGTTGATAGGAGTACTGTTTTTTCTTTACCCAGTTCTATAATCAGATCTCTGATTTCTACAATCTGGTTAGGGTCTAAGCCTGAAGTGGGTTCATCTAGAATGAGCACATCGGGGTTGTGGATCATAGCCTGAGCTATACCTACCCGCTGTTTATAGCCTTTGCTTAGCATGGCTATTTTTTTATGTGCTTCTTTATTCAGTCCGGTTCTTTGAATCATCTCATCAATACGCGATTTGCGCTTTGATTTATCAATCTGATGGATTCCTGCAGTAAGTTCTAAATACTCACGTACATACATTTCAAAGTATAATGGATTTTGCTCTGGTAGGTAGCCAATATGCTTACGGAGTTCCATAGATTGAGTCAAAATATCTAGTCCACATACTTTAGCTGTACCACTGGTAGGGGGTAGATAGGTACTTATCATTTTCATAGTGGTTGATTTTCCAGCGCCATTAGGCCCTAAAAATCCTACGATTTGCCCCTTGGGAATTTCAAACGATATTTGGTTCACCGCCTTCTGGGTGCCATAAATTTTACTAAGAGCTTGTACACTTATAGACATAGCGCAAACCTACATTAATTTCACAGCAACAAAAATTTTTTTGATACAAAAGCTATAAGAATTAATACCAAAAACTGAAATCATTATTGTATTCAAATAGGGATTATTTCTGAATAAAAAAGCAACATCTATGGAGTTTAGATTGAAAATCGAATGGGGTAGTGGCTGCTGTTATGTCTTTTACAATACTTGCGGGTAGGGCATCACGGTCTAATGAGAAACCTCTATAGTTATTTGAAAAATAAATGCTACCCTCTGGACTACATATTTTAAGTAATTTTTTAAGCAGGGGCACATGGTCTCTTTGTACATCAAAACTCCCCTCCATTCTTTTACTGTTTGAAAAAGTAGGAGGGTCGCAGATGATTAAATCAAAACTATCTGGTGGTACTTGCTGCAACCATTCTAATACATCTGCTTGAATAAATTCATGTCGATCTGCTTGGTATAGCTTATTGTACTGCATATTTCTTTTTGCCCAGTTGATATAGGTTTTAGACATATCAACAGAATAGACACAAGCAGCCTTGCCGGCAGCAGCATAAACACTAAAAGAACCCGTATAACAAAACAGATTCAGTACCCGTTTTCCTTCCGCTTCTTCTCTTACCCGCATACGGGTGAGCCTATGGTCTAAAAATAAGCCAGTATCTAAATAATCGCTAAGGTTGATAATAAAACTTAAACCCGATTCTTGTACGATTGTTTCCGTTTTTTGTAAAGATATTTTTTGATACTGTCCTTCTTTGCCTTCTTTCCTTTGTCTTACTTTTATAAAAATATTATCCTTTACAATGCCACATACGTTGCTGATAATTTCTTTGCATTGCTGCAACCATTGCTCATGGGTTTCCTCGTCCATACCGTGTTTTCGTTTATATTCTGCGGCATAGATATAATCTTTATAATGCTCAATAATAAAAGGAAATTCGGGCATGTCATGGTCATAAAACCTAAAACAAGACCATTGTTGTTTTAGTGCAAATTTTGAAAAATGCTTATAGACTTTTTTAAGTCTGTTCTCAAAATCTATAAACTTTGAATTTTGCATGACCTTTGTGTTTTAATCTTAAACATTAAAACGGAAATGCAGTATATCACCATCGGCTACTACATATTCTTTACCTTCAATACGTAGTTTGCCATTTTCTCTACAAGCGGCTTCACTTTTATATTGCATAAAATCGTTAAAGGCTATAGTTTCGGCTTTAATAAAACCTTTTTCAAAATCGGTATGAATTACTGATGCTGCTTGTGGGGCTTTCCAACCTTTATGTATGGTCCATGCTCTCACTTCTTGTACGCCAGCAGTAAAATAGGTGATTAAATTTAAAAGTTGATAAGCGCTTCTGATTAATCGGTTTAACGCGGGTTCTGATAATCCATATTCTTCTAAAAATAAAGCTTTATCTTCTTCTGCTTCCATTTCAGAAATTTGAGCTTCAATGCTATTATTCATCACTACTACTTGTGCATTTTCGGCTGTAGCCGCTGCTATCAGTGCTTCAGAATATTGATTACCTGTATGAATGGATTTTTCATCTACATTAGCTACATAGAGTACCGGTTTCTTACTCAGTAGAAATATATCTGCTATAGCGTCTAAGGCTTCGCCTTCCAGCTCCATTGCTCTTACATTTTTACCTTGTTCTAAATGGTTTTTTACTTGTTGAAGTGTTTCTAAAATGCTTTTGGCTTTAGGGTCGGCTTTTACTACCTTCTCCATTCGTTGGATTTTCTTTTCTACACTTTCAAGGTCTTTTAACTGTAATTCGGTATCAATTAT
This sequence comes from Chitinophagaceae bacterium, assembly GCA_039811245.1. Taxonomy (GTDB): domain Bacteria; phylum Bacteroidota; class Bacteroidia; order Chitinophagales; family Chitinophagaceae; genus Rurimicrobium. Next base: position 8,416 of record JBDHYE010000012.1, read on the forward strand.
TTCTTTATCGCTTACAGGGTTAATAGCTCCTTCATCTCTTAAAATATTATCGTCTTCAAAACAACGTATTACATGTACAATAGCATCTACTTCTCTAATATTGGCTAAAAATTTATTGCCTAAACCTTCACCTTTGCTAGCGCCTTTTACAAGTCCTGCGATATCTACAAACTCTATTGTGGTGGGTAAAATACGTTGTGGTTGTACTAATTCAGCCAATTGATTTAAACGCTCATCGGGTACATCTACCAAACCTACATTAGGTTCTATGGTACAAAATCTATAGTTAGAAGCTTGAGCTTTGGCGCTATTGCTTACTGCGTTAAAAAGCGTTGATTTTCCAACATTGGGTAATCCTACGATGCCTACTTGTAATGCCATAAAGGTACTATATCTTAATATTGAGTTATTTAAAGAGCTGCAAGTTACGGCGAAAACTTAGATTTTACCTTGCAAAAACCAAAAGAATCACACTTTGACTTTAACAAGTAGGTTAAATTATTTCACTCTAAAATGAGTATATTGCGCTAAATTTTAAATTAATATTTATTTATGGCTATCGTAAAAGTAATTGAGGTAATTGCCTCTTCAGACAAAAGTTTTGATGCTGCTGTTCAAAATGCAGTAAGCGAAGTATCTAAATCTATTCACAACATTGACTCTGTATGGATTAAAGACCAAAAAGTACATGTTAAAGATGGTAAAATCGCTTCTTATGGAGTGGTTTGTAAAGTATCTTTTAGAGTAGATGAAGATAACTAAGTAATTAAAAATCTATTCTGTCAAAAAAGCCTTAAACGATGTAGTTTAAGGCTTTGTTGTTTTATTTTTTATCTAAAATGGAATTAACTGTGATTTCAATAGTTTCTGCTATTTTACCTTTTGCAATGGAAGGTATTTTAATATTATAATCTGCTAGTGCCACCTTGAATATGGAGTGTAGGGTAGCGCTATTTCCTTTTATAATAATTTTACCGGGCACTGTAATCTGTTTTTCGATACCATGCATGGTCATTAGGCCTTTAACCTGAGCAGGGTAGCTACCATCTTTTGTAAAATTAATTTCTTTTAGGTTGCTGATGTTGCCTTTAAACTGTGCTTTAGGATATTTATTACTTTCCATATAATCCTCATTAAAATGCTCTTGCATCAAGGCTTTTTCAAACTTGAAGCTTTTTATAGGAATAATAAAAAGTACAGAACCTGTTTGAGCATCTACAGCAGCAGCAGCCTCATTATTAAAGGCTTCAATATTCTCAATAGGGGTGGTAGAAAAAAAACTTACTTTACCCATACGAGTAGCATATTTTTGAGCAAAGCTATCGTTAAGGCTAAGGGCTAAAACTGTGCTTAAAGCTATGATTTTATGTAGTTTCATGAATTTAAAGATTTGTACAAAAATAGATTTAAGCAACGTAAAAAATTGCCTATAAAAAGCTAATTTTTTAGGATACAATCTGATAATAATACCGCTGTAGTATAACCATTACAAAAACCTTCTACAATTAATGTTTTATTGCTGGGTACTTGTATGTTGTTGTCTCTTAAAGTGCATTGTACGCCACTAATACCATCTTCAGAAAAAAACAAAACACTTTGACCAGTTTGATTTTTTGTTATTTCACTTGGTATGCCCGTAATGGCTAAAGCTTTATTTAAATATTGCTGATTGGCTGCTTGTTCATTTTGCTCAAAAGCATTTAAAAGAACATCTACAGCTATAGGAGTAATTGTGGCTTGTTCAATCTTCTTATGATCTTTATTAAATACAAAGAAATAGACCAACACAGCACCTAATATAAAACCTATGGTAAAGAGAATAATAATTTTTTTCATTAGCCAAAATTAAAGCTTGGGTAGCTGATTCCCAAAAGTGTTTTAGTTTCAGTTTATTTAATCTGACTAGCCCTAAATAATATAATAGAGTATATTAATATAGTGTCTGTTTTTATTTACTTAACATAATGTAAATTATAGGACAAAAAGATTAAACGAAAAATTTAACGATTTTTAATAATAATTGATACCTATTTTAATAAAAATAAACAGCACCGATTCTTCTATTATGAACAATCGGTGCTGTGTAATTAGAAATTAAATCAATTACTTAACTAATTTCTTAAGTTCTGCCTCGTTAATTGTAACAGGATATTTAGTTCTTAAGCTGGCATTCCAGTCTTTCTCGAGTTGATCTTGGTATGCAGAAACTACATAGCCACGAGCATCTTTAAAATCTTTTTGAATAGATTTATTCCAAACTTTTGAAGCAAATACGACTACAAATTTATCTTTTACTTTTTGTGCACTGCTATATTTACCTTCTACAATTTTACTGGCAGGCATTTCACTAAATTTAGAAAATTCATAAGTCCCTTGGCTTACTTGTACGGCATCAGGCTGTTCTTCTGTATTGATCGTTTTTAAGATGCTTTCAGTATTTGTATTCTTTTTAGCAAAAAGTTTTTCTGCTTTATTTAAGGTTTCTTGATTTTTGAAGGTATAAACTTGACCTTCAAAGCCTGGCTCCCACATATAATTTGATTTGTGTGCGTCATAGTAAGCTTTAAGTCCTACGCTATCTTGACTAGCTCTGCCCCACACTTTTTTATCCATCAAGTCAAAGAGCATAATGCCGTCTTTATATTCTTGCATTAAGTTTTTAAATTCAGGGTTTTTATCAATGAGTTGATGCTCTTGAAAATCTTGTACAATATTCGATTGGTAAATTTGAAACATTTGTCTGAAGATAGGTTCTTTATCCCCTTTAACCATCACTTTACCTCTTGTGGTATTACCTGCAAAATTTAAAAAATCATTTTGAGTAAAATCATGACCTGCTAAACTAAAGAGTTTATTTGATCCACCAGTACTAAACATTTCTGGTGTAAAGACGCCCGCTTTAGCACCGGTATCTTCTATTTGATTTAACAATTTTACAAGGCTCTTCCAATTTTCTGGATATTCTTTAAATCCATTATTAGATTTGATTCTTTCAAAGTATAAATCGCGAGCATTTTGACCTCTAGAATCATTTTCAACCTTCACCTTGATTTCTTTTTTTACTTGGTCAAATGGTTTTATAGGGATTTTTTCAATTAATTTGATAATATGAAATCCATAATCTGTTTTTACTGTTTTCGATATTTCTCCAGGTTTGTTTAGAGCGAAGGCAGCATTTTCAAATGCAGGCACCATTTTACCAACGCCAAAGGGTTCTAACTCACCATGTTTATCTTTACTAAAACGGTCGTCTGAATATTTAAGCACTAATGAATCAAAACTAGCACCTGCTTTTAAAGCACGTTGTACGGTATCGGCAATACGTTTTGCACGCTCTTCACCTTCTAAGCCTGTAGCTTTTTGTCTTCAGTGAGATCATTGATCTTTTCTTGGTTGCAAGTGAGACAGGCATAGACTT
>JBDHYE010000013.1:0-11748 GCA_039811245.1 Chitinophagaceae bacterium
AGCAATCTTTTCTTCCGTATTCTGGCGTTGAACCATACTTTCTTTTAATGAAAAATTAGCGTCTTTAATGTTTTTATCGCACAATTTAGACTCTAGCTCTTGCATTTCTATTTCTTTAGAAAGCGCTTCAAATTCTCTATTGTTTTTTACATTATCTTGTTGCTTCTCATATTTTTTGCCCAATGCAATAGCATCTTTTTTGGCCTCAGTACGTTGAGCAATATATTGATTCACTTGATCTATCTCTGCATCAATATTTTGAATACGTGTTTGTAAGCCGGCGATTTCGTCTTCTAAATCTTTTACTTCCATCGGAAGCTCTCCTTTGAGGGTTTTAATCTCATCTATTTTAGAATCGATTTTTTGAAGCGTTAAAACGCCTTTTAATTTTTCTTCTATTGAAAAATCTTTTACTGTTGCCATATTTTAATAAAAATATTTTACGGGGTTGGTTGCTACTGTAGAAATTCGGACTGCAAAAGTAATATTTTTTTTCAAAAGTAGTTCATGAAATATTTCTACTGTAAATTGTTCACTTTCATAATGACCAATATCGGCTATGAGGATTTGAGCCTCTGCATCAAAAAATTGATGGTATTTCATATCAGCAGTTATAAATATATCTGCTTTTTGTTTAATAGCTTCAGAAATTAGAAAACTACCAGAACCGCCACAAAAGGCAACGGTTTGAATTTTTTTATTTAATAATGGGCTATGCCTTATAACAGCTACCTTAAATTGTTCTTTTACAAACTTTAAAAACTCTAATTCATCTACAGCTTGATCTAGATGGGCAATCATTCCGGCACCTATTTGGTTGTTTTTATTTTTAATTGCAATCCAGTCAAAAGCTACCTCTTCATAAGGGTGGTGTGCTAATAATGTTGTTTCTACTTTTGACTTCAAGTGTTGAGGTACGATCATTTCTACTTTTAGTTCATTCACTTCTTCCATGGCACCACCTGCACTACCGATAAAGGGATGCGCATCTACAGATGCTTTAAAAGTACCTTTTCCTGCCTGAGCAAAACTGCAAGAAGTATATTGCCCTATATGCCCTGCTCCAGCAGTAAATAAATGCTCTCTGAGTGCTAAGGCATGACTTTCGGGTACATAATACTGTAGTTTGTACAAGATGTCTAACATCGGGCTTAATATGCAGGGCGCTTTCAAACCTAAACGTTGGGCGATCTTATAATTTACCCCTTGATACATATTATCAAGGTTGGTGTGTACTGCAATAATGTTTATCTCATTTTTAATTGCTTTTTGTACGATTTGTTGCACACTATTAGCACCAGTGAGCTGTTTTAGCCCTTTAAAGATTAATGGGTGATGACTGATGATAAGGTTAAAGCCTAGCGCAATAGCCTCATCAAGTACTGTGTCTGTAATATCAAGGCAAAGTAATGCGCCACTGATTTCTGCATTCCAATCGCCGATTTGTAAGCCACTATTATCGTAAGATTCTTGATAGGCAATTGGTGCAAATTCATGTACAATTTGAAGAAGTTCTTTGATGTTCATTTTTCTTAAAATAATTATACAATTAAAATCTTTTTATAAAAATAAGATCAGTTGTAAAGCGAATAAATTATTATACTGAGCGCTGCGGTTAAAATCTAAAGGTATGTTGGAGGCTGCTCTTATTGTTTTTAAAGAATATTGGTAGCGAGCGCGTACAAAAATATTACCATAAAGTTGATAGCTGGCACTGAGTAAAAATTGTAGATCATCTTTGGCAAAATTTGGTATCCTACCATTAATCGTATTGGGCAGTACGGCATCAATAGATTCTTTTTCTTTTATCAATCTGCTATAAGATAATCCGGTACCGATATAGAATTTTTCATAAGTTTCTAAATGTAGCATTAAGGGTATCTCAATATAATCTAATTGTGCTTGATAAATGATGGGAACGGTACCTACTTGTTGCGATTCGTAGTATTTTACATCTCTTGCACCTTTTTGAGCATAGAGCATTTCAATACTTGCAAATAATTTAGGGCTAAATTTCACAAATGATATTAATCCGGCATTGAGCCCTACTTTGTGATAGCCGCTAAAATTATCACCATCTATTTGTGCGGCATTCATACCGGCTACTAGCCCGGTATAAAACACTCTGTCTTGACCGTTTTTATCTAATTTATTGAAATAGTTATCCTCTTGAGCCAATACCATTGAGGATAGTGTACTACAAAATAAGGTGAGGGTAAAAAGGGATAAGCGATAGTTCATAAAAGCTAAAACTAATTCTTAAAGCATTTATTGTCAAAATTAATTAGAATATTTTAGACTAGCTATAAAGTGCCAAATAGAATACATTAAAAAACCTGCTCCTCAATGAGAAGCAGGTTAGAACATTTAAGTTGTAAGCTAAGCAAGTATCAATTAACCGATAGCTACTCTGCTAAAGCGTACTACTTTAAGACCACTTTGAGCCGCAGCTACATATTCAGCCACACTTTTGCTATTGTCTTTCACAAAAGCTTGATGTACTAAAGTATTATCTTTGAAGAAACGGTTTAATTTACCAGCAGCAATTTTTTCAGCCATATCAGCAGGCTTGCCTTCGGCCATAATTTGTTCAATAGCGATAGCTTTTTCGCGTGCAATCACTTCTTCTGAAAGTTCAGCCTCACTTAATGCTAATGGGTTCATAGCGGCAATTTGCATAGCAACATCTTTACCTGCAGTAGCTACTTGCTCATTAATGCTTTGGTTCATACCTACTAATACACCAATACGGTAGTTACCGTGTATATAAGCGATAACAGCATCTGCATTGACTTGCTCATAACGGGTAATATCAATTTTTTCACCAATTTTAGCTACCATTTCCAATAATTTATCGCCTACAGTAGCGCCTCCCATTGGTAATGCTTTAATCGCTTCAATATCTGTTGCCATATTTTGAAGGGCTAGTTCTGCCACTTCTAAACCAAATTTCATGAAATCTTCATTTTTAGATACGAAATCGGTTTCGGCACTAAGGGCCAAAATAATACCATAATTAGCATCAGGATTTGCTTTAGCGATGACTACACCTTCTTTGGCTTCGCGGTCGCTACGGTTAGCGGCTACTTTTTGACCTTTAGCTCTTAGGTAGTCTATAGCTTTTTCAAAATCGCCATCGCTTTCAATTAATGCTTTACGGCAATCCATCATACCAGCGCCTGTGATTTGACGTAATTTATTAACGTCTGTTGCTGTAATTGTAACACTCATTTTTATTATTTTTTATTCGTTTATATTTAGCAAAAGCCCCAGAATAGAGGCTTTTGCAATTTAATTTAGCTTATAAAGATTGGATTAGTGATTATAAATTAGCCTATGGCTAATTTATAAAACAGAAGGTTAGTTTTTACCACCAGCACTTCTACCACCACGCGCACCACTAGTAGCGCCGCCTCTGCGAGAGCCTCCAGCTGCACTGCCAGTACCTTTATTGGCACCACGACCTGCACCTCTGCGCTCGTTTTTATCATCGTCTTCGGTAATTTCAAGACCACGTGTTGTTACTTCTTCTTGTTCTGTATGTTCTTCTTCATTTTCTTTAGCTTGGCTACGCTCTTCTAGACCTTCTTTAATAGCAGCAGTAAGATAGCTAGTAATAATAGCGATAGATTTTGTAGCATCATCGTTAGAAGGCACTGCGAAATCAACCTTTGAAGGATCAGAGTTGGTATCTACCATAGCAAAAGTAGAAATACCTAAGCGTTTAGCTTCTGCTAATGCGATATGTTCATGGCTAATATCTACAATAAATAAAGCAGCAGGAATTCTCGCCATTTGAGCTATACCGCCTAGTACTTTTTCCATTTTATCTTTACTGCGGCTTAATGTAAGGCGTTCTTTTTTAGTAACGCTATCCATAGTGCCATCTTCAAGCATTTTTTGAATGCTTTGCATTTTCTTTACGCTTTTACGGATAGTTTGGAAATTGGTAAGCATACCACCTAACCAACGTTCTGTAACAAAAGGCATATTGACTGATGCAGCAGCCTCAGCAACGATTTCTTTTGCTTGTTTCTTTGTAGCGACAAACATAATTTTCTTACCGCTTTTTGCAATAGATTTCATTGCAGCAGCAGACTCTTCAAGACCTTCAATCGTTTTGTTTAAGTCTATAATATGGATGCCATTTTTTTCAGCAAAAATGTAGGGCAACATTTTAGCATTCCATTTCTTTTTAAGGTGTCCAAAATGTACGCCTGCCTCAAGTAGTTGCTGTTGTAAGCTTTTATTCTCTTCCATTGTGGAATATAATTAAATTCTTTTGATGATTAAAATATTTTTTGTGTTTTGTATGAGTGAATTGTTTAACAAAAAATGGATAAACAAAACGACCCAATTTTTAACGTTTAGAGAACTGGAAGCTACGACGAGCTTTACGTTTACCAAACTTCTTACGTTCAACAGAGCGTGCATCACGTGTCATTAAGCCAGCCTTCTTAAGTAGAGGGCGGTACTCTGCATTCATATCACAAAGTGCGCGTGCAATACCTAATTTAATAGCTTCTGCCTGACCTTTAGGACCACCGCCATTTACTGTAACTACTACATCAAATGCATCTGTAGTTTCAATAGTTTTAAAAGGTAATTCTACTTGATTTTGGAGATACATAATTGGGAAATACGCTTTGTACTCCTTGCTGTTTACGGTTATGGTGCCAGTACCTTTGCTCATATATACACGAGCTACGGCTTCCTTACGACGTCCAATGGCATTTTTTTGTTTTTCCATTATAATGTTAATGTCTTAATTTTTAAATATTATTTTAATTCTTTTGGTTTTTGAGCCACGTGAGGGTGGTTATCTCCATCATAAACAAAAAGCTTTTTAAACATCGCTCTACCTAAACGGTTTTTAGGCAACATACCTTTTACAGCACGCTCTACCATTAAGTTTGATTTACGATTTTTTAAGTTTCTAGCAGATTCAATTTTTTGACCTCCAGGATAGCCTGAAAATGTTTGATATTCCTTATCTTCCATTTTATTACCGGTCAAAACTACTTTTGAAGAGTTTAACACGATAATATAATCTCCACAATCAAAGTGGGGCGTGTAGTAAGGCTTATTCTTACCTCTTAAAATATGGGCAATTTTAGATGCCATACGTCCTAATGTTTGGTTCGTAGCATCAATAGTGTACCAATCACGAACAACGATGCTTTCGTTGGCAGATTGTGTTTTAAAACTCAATTGTTTCATTATCTATTGTTATAAAAATTCTTAATTATTATTTCCTATTTATTGATGAGCAGTGTTCTATTTATTGAAACAAGTACTTTTGAAGATTGATCGGGATAAAAGCACACTATTTTTATAAAAAAACAATTCCTATCTTTAAATTGGGAGTGCAAAGGTAAAAAGTTAGCTTTTACTAACCAAAGATTTACATTACTTTTTTTAAGCAATGTTTATAACCAAATGATTTTCAATAAAATTTTTATTGCTTTATTTCATTAGAATACTATTTTTAATACAAAAACAACATTAAAAGCAATATATTTTGAGTTGGTGCTGATAGGGCACACCTTCATGAGTGATTCCTTTTAAATCAAAATGGTACAAGCCTTTGATAAATGTAGGAGGGCAACGTAATTGTAAAATAGGCCCTGATATAACTTGAGTAGCTTGTGGTGCCAATTTTAGCGTATCAAAACTTAAAAGATTGGTGCCTTTAGCAAAAAAACCTTGTTGTAGATTTAAATCTTGATCGCAGCTAAGTTGCATCTGTAAGGTATCTAAGGCGCCTTGTGTACAGTTAATTTCATTCTTTCTAGGGCAATTTCGATCTCCATTGGATTTAACCACATAGGGACTTATTTTAATTTGTATCAGTGTTTCAAGACCTTTGATATACACCTGGGTATCTGCTGTTTCTAAATAAGCACCTTTAATAGTATAGACCGTATTGCAAGTACCTACACATTTATCACAAGAGCTGTATAGGCAGCTCATAATATATAATGCAATAAATATCGTAATGTTGCGAAACATCAGTTTAATTAAGAATAAGCCTTGAACTAAAAACAATTGTCTTTGCAATATACAGGTTTGATGTGTCTGTATGCGTTAACCGCTTTGATTATTTTTTTTAAAAAATTAAAAACTTAAATTACTACTTGTTAAAAAAGCTAAAAATTAATTTATTCTATTTCTGTTTTTCAAGATGTAAAAATATTTTTGTAATTCTCATTGGTTTACTATGTTACGATTTCAGCATACTTATTGGTTAAATTTTTTAGTATTGATACCGATATTCATTGGTCTATTTCTTGTAGTTATTTATTGGCGTAAAAAACAGCTTAGCAAATTAGGAGAAACGTCATTGGTTCAAAACCAGCTACTGGGTTATATTCCAGCACGTAAAACCTTACATTTCATCATTAGAGTATTAGCGCTCACACTGATTATCATAGGTTGTGCCAATCTGCAAAAAGCAGGTGAAACAGAAAACATAAAGCGTAAAGGGATTGATGTAATGGTAGCCTTAGATGTAAGCAAAAGTATGTTAGCTACCGATGTACAACCCGATAGACTGACCCGTGCTAAACAACTGGTAGAAAAGCTCATTGATAAAATGGGTAATAACAGAATGGGTTTGATTGTATTTGCAGGTAGAAGTTATTTACAAGTACCCCTTACGGTAGATTTTAGCGCTTTAAAACTCCTCTTACAAACCGTAAATACCGATATGGTTCCTACCCAAGGAACAGTCATTGGCGATGCGATACAACTAGCAGAAAAATCTTTTAGTAGTAAGGAAAAAAAATTTAAAAGTATCATCATCATCTCTGATGGTGAAGACCATGATGAAAATGCACTTGAGGCAGCTAAATTAGCCGCAAGTGAAGGAACGATTATCCATACCATAGGGGTAGGTTCTAAAGCAGGCGCTACACTTATGGACCCTAAAACAAAAAGTCCAAAACTGGATTCAGAAGGGAATCCGGTAATTAGTAAACTCAATGAAGAGGAACTTAAACTATTGGCCGATGCAGGTCATGGTACTTATCACTTGTTAGGCAATAGTGAGCAAATAGCAACAGCTTTAAACGAGCAACTTGACCAAATGGAACAAAAGAACTTTGGGGATATGTCTTTTACCAACTATACACACTATTACCCCTATTTTTTCTTCATCGCTTTTCTTTTATTGATAATAGACTTCATTATTCCAGGTGCTCGTAAACACAACGCAAAGCATTTAAAGATAAATCCTAAAGCTGTATTAACAGTACTTTTTATCCTAGCAATAAATTTTATACCCTTAACCAGTACAGCCCAAAGCTCTCAAAAACTCATTGCCGAAGGCAATAAAAAATACGAAGAGAAAAAATATAAAGAAGCTGCCATGCTCTATGGCAATGCATTAAAACAAGACACGCTACATACAGCAACAGGAACCTATAATTTGGGGAATTCTTTATACCAACTTAAACAAGCAGATGCCGCCCGTAAAGCTTATGAAAACTCAAGTAAACGAGCCTCAACAAAAGAAGATTATGCTAAAAGCCAATACAATATTGGCAACACTTATATGAGTGAAAAAAAATGGGCAGAAGCTATTGAAGCCTATAAAAATACCTTACGCAAAACCCCTTATGATAACGATGCAAAATATAATTTAGCTTATGCTCAAAAGATGTTAAAAAAAGAAGGCGGCGGCGGAAATAATAATAAAGACCAGAAAAATAAAGATCAAAATAAGCAAGATCAAAACAAGCAAGATCAAAACAAGCAAGATCAAAATAAACAAGATCAAAATAAGGAAAATCAAAACAAGGAAAATCAGAACAAGCAAGATCAGAATAAAGACGAACAACAAAAAGGGCAACAAGCCCAAGAGCAACAAAGTAAACTCAGTGAAAAACAAGCTGAGCAGATATTAAACGCGTTAAGACAAGAAGAGAAAAAACTTCAAGAGAAAAAACAAAAACAAGAAGCTAGCCCTAGTAGAATGGAAAAAGACTGGTAATCTAATAGTCAAAAATAATTAAGTATCAATAAATGACTTATGAGATAATGGTCTTTTGAATTAAATGTTTTGATTGAGGACCTTCTGTAAAGAGTAAATCTAAGATTGAAAGATTGGCTAAGAAACCATGCCGCTCGCCAAAGACCTGCATATAAGGGGCATAAGTAGCTTGATTGGCTTTTAAATAGTTTTTTGCTAAAAAAGAAGCTCTGATATCATGTGTATTTTCGGGAATAGAACCTTGATATTGTTGGGTCCAACTAAAATCTATAGACAGTTGTAATAGTTGAGCCAATAGCTGTATTGTAGCCCAATTAAAATCTAGTAATAATACATATTGCGAATGAAATAAAGGCTCTAAAACTGTGCTATAATATTCAAAATAAGGCGAACGATTGTAACAATTCACTAGGCTATGCCAATGTTGTTTTTGCCAAGGTACGGTGTTGTCTATGGCTATTTGATCCATAACATTTCTCTGGGCTCTCCCCTCTTTTAACGGAATACTTAAACGCATTAAGCCTTGAGAAGAAGCAATCAAATAACGATTACGGAAACTCATTTTTTCATAATACTCTTTTGCTTCCAAAATGACTTGTTGATGGTTTAAAACCTGTGCCCACCAATAAATATTTGGAAAAGGAAGTATAGGACATAATAGCTTATTCATTTTCAAAGCGTATAAAAACTCGTAACTTGCACCATTATTTTTAAATCAATTTGTAGCTTAACATTTATGCGCTTAAAATTTGCTCTACTATTCTGTTTTCTCTTTTTTGCTAGCAGTGGTGCCTGGGCTATCAGAGCCAGTATCAATAGTAGTATAGTATTTCAAGCCTCAAAAAAAACTCCAAATCTTTGCGATGCAAATATACTGATCAGTTGGAGGGCACAAAACAACACACTACATTTTAAAAAAAATAATAAGGAGGAGTATTACGCAGAACTCATGTGTATGATAAGAATCAGTACCGATACAGGTGTTATCAAAGAAGACCTTTTTACCATTAAAACTCCTGCTAAGAAAAATGCAGAAGAGCTAAGAGCTCAACTTATAATGGACCAATACTACTACCCTATTGCATTGTCGGGTACTTATATGGTTGATGTAGCCCTTATGGAACCTAATTATAAAGAGGAGGTTATAGACTATCAGAATACTCATACGCTTAACCTCTCCGACACCAGTACAGTAGCCTTATCGGATATTAGGCTATTAGACAGCAGTTTTATGAGTAAAGAAAAAAATGTATTTACACAAGAGGGTATTTTTGACCTCCCTCTAAATAGTAATTTTTTAAACGAAACAAAACAACAAATACATTTCTGGTTTCAAATAGCAGCATTAAAACAACAACTGCCTTTGCCTGTACTAGTAGCTAATGCATTTATTTCTTTTAAACCCTTTGACAAAGAAGTACCCGGCTTAAACATTAGCGATACGCTTGCACTAAATGGCAAAGCAGCTATTGAAACATTTCGAAAATCTATCCCTACCAACTGCCTACCCTCAGGCAATTACTACCTAAATGTAGTCTTAAAAATGAAAGATAGTATTTGGAGTAAAAAAACAAGCTTTTTTCAACTATACAATCCTAATCCGATTAAAAAACAAAGCAGTGATAGCAGCATAAAAAAAGAGGTAGATACTAGTTCAAAATCTGCATACAACCAAATTCTTGACCTCACCAATACTTTTGTTGGTAAATACAATGCCAGTCAGGTGCGTGCCATATTAAAAATGTTATTACTCATTTGCGATGCTACTGAGGCGGGAAGTATTTATGGTTTCTTAAAAAAACCTGATGAACTGTATAGCAAATATTTTATTTATAATTTTTGGGAAAAGAGAAATAAAGCAAACCCAGAAGAGGCGTGGAAAGCCTATGCCGATAAAATTAAAGAGGTAAATAAACTCTTTAGAGGCTCTGGTATCCCAGGCTACGAAACAGATAGAGGGCGTATCTATATTCAATATGGTAAACCCAACGACCGCATTATTGTTAATAATGAAACAGGAGCTTTACCTTATGAAATATGGCAATATTATTTTTCAGAAAAACAAGGTAGAGAAGGTCTATTTTTGTTTTATAAACCGGGAAAATCTTTAGGCGATTATCAACTTTTGCACAGTACTTTTATGACCGAAAAGAGAAACCCTAATTGGCGCAGCCTACTCTATAGCAATAGTATCATGGGCAATAATACCGCCAACGGCAACTCTCAAGCAGAACAATATATTGGCAACAAATAAACGATGAACAAAAAACTAAAATTCTATAAATACCAAGGAGCAGGTAACGATTTTATTCTACTGGATAACAGAGAAAAAAATATCCATTTGACAGAAAAAGAAATCGCCCAACTGTGCCATCGCAATTTTGGTATCGGGGCAGATGGTTTAATGCTTTTAGAAAACATAGCTCATTATGATTTTAAAATGGTGTATTATAACGCTGATGGGAATGAAAGCACCATGTGTGGTAATGGAGGAAGATGTATTGCTGCCTTTGCAAAATATCTAGGCATCAATAAACCATCACTTAATTTTTATGCAATAGATGGTGCACATACTGCAAGCATTAATGCCGATAATAGTGTAACCCTTCAAATGATTGATGTGCCTGAAATGAATGCCTATGCAGATTATACCCTACTCAATACGGGTTCACCACATTATGTAGCATGGCTCAATCATCTTGAACAGGCCAATGTTTATACACTAGGTAAAGCGATACGCAACCGCGATGAATTTGGAGCAAAAGGTATCAATGTAAACTTTATGACTAAAACCCCTAAAGGTTTATTTGTTAGAACTTATGAGAGAGGTGTAGAAAATGAAACCTTAAGTTGTGGTACAGGAGTAACGGCTGCCGCTATTGCCTCTACGGGTCAAGCTACTGGAAAGTTTGAAATTGCAATTGAAAGTTTAGGGGGCGCACTAAGCGTACAATTTGAAAAAGATAGTGCTACGAGCGCAAGACAGGTCTATCTAAGCGGTCCAGCGCAACTTGTTTTTGAAGGAACAATACAATTAACAACATAAAAGAACTAAAATGAATCGTCAAGAAATCATACAACAAATTAAGAATAAAAAATCGCTCCTCTGTGTAGGCTTAGATACAGATATCACTAAGATACCACAGCATTTACTTAAAGAAGAAAATCCTATTTTAAGCTTTAATAAAGCCCTAATTGATGCAACCAAAGAGTATGCAGTAGCTTATAAAATAAATACAGCGTTTTACGAAGCTTATGGCGCTAAAGGTTGGGAAATAATGGAGCAAACCTTAGCTTATATTCCTAATAATATTTTTACCATTGCCGATGCTAAAAGAGGCGATATTGGGAATACTTCAACACAATACGCAAAAGCTTTTTTTGAGACCTTAAACTTTGATAGCATTACCATTGCACCTTATATGGGTCAAGATAGTGTGCAGCCTTTCTTAGCCTTTAAAGATAAATGGGGCATTGTATTAGGACTTACTTCTAATGAAGGAAGCCACGATTTCCAACATCTTATAAGCCAAGACAAAGCATTGTTTGAACACGTATTGCGTAAAGTGAGCCAATGGGGGAATAGTCAAAATTTAATGTTTGTAATTGGTGCTACCCGACAAGAACAATTAGCCCAAGTAAGAGCGATTTGTCCTGAGCATTTTTTCTTAGTACCGGGCGTGGGCGCTCAAGGTGGTGATGTAGCTACTGTCTGTAAGAGTGCTCTGAATAGTGATGCTGGTTTATTGATTAAT
>JBDHYE010000014.1:0-11668 GCA_039811245.1 Chitinophagaceae bacterium
TTTATCTTCATAAGACGATAGTAAAGCACAAATTAATGCTAATTCAAAAGAAGGATCTTCTACTTTTATGCCTCCGGCAATATTGACAAATACATCTTTGGTGCCAAAATAAAAGCCACCTCTTTTTTCTAATACGGCTAATAATAATTGTAGCCTTCTTAAATCGCAACCACTTACTGTCCGTTGTGGTGTACCATATACCGCCTGCGAAACCAGGGCCTGAACTTCAATCATCAAAGGGCGCAGCCCTTCAAGCGTAGCGGCAATAGCTATTCCGCTCAAAGGTTCTTTATGCTGAGTGAGCAACATTTCTGAAGGATTATGTACAATCTTCAGACCATTATGCTGCATTTCATAAATACCAATTTCTGATGTGGCACCATATCTATTTTTTAAGGTTCGTAATAAGCGATAAACATAATGGCGATCTCCTTCAAATTGTAATACGGTATCTACCATGTGCTCTAATACCTTTGGGCCTGCTATGGAGCCCTCTTTAGTAATATGCCCAATAATGATAACCGGTATTTGAGAGACTTTTGCAAACCTTGCCAACTCTGCGGCACATTCTTTCACCTGCGACACACTCCCTGCAGCCGATACTACATAAGGCGATTCTAAGGTTTGAATTGAATCTATGATAAGAAGATTTGGTTTTACCCTTTGAGCCTCTTTAAAAACTAAGGCGGTAGCTGTAGCACTTAATAGGAATAAGTTATTCTGGGCTTCAGCTATTCTATCAGCACGCATTTTTATTTGAGCTAAACTCTCTTCTCCAGACACATATAGAGCGCTCCCTTTTTGCCATTGCAGCGCTATCTGCAAAAACAAAGTACTCTTACCAATGCCGGGTTCTCCGGCCACCAATGTAACAGAGCCGGGCACTAAACCTCCGCCCAAACAGCGGTTCAATTCTGTGTCTTGAAGTAATATTCTTGGAGTATCCTGACTTGGTATTTGATCAATACGATGCGCTTTTTTTGCTTCCGTATTTTCATCGTCCCAAATAAAATGTTCTTTACTATTACTTTTATCTTCTTTATGAATAGGCTCTTCTACTAAGGAGTTCCAAGCGCCACATGCATTACATTTGCCTACCCATTTTGCAGACTCTTGTCCACAGTTCTGACAGAAATAAGCCGATTTTACTTTTGCCATAATTATAGCTTCTGAGGCTCTTGAAGTACGTTTAATTGTGTTTGTACAAAAGCTGCTAACTCTTGAATATAAGGTGCTGAAAAATCAAAAGAGATGCCTGCTGTTTGGTACAGCTCTTTCAGCGTTTGAGTATATCCTAATTTTAGTGCTTTGCAATAGTTTTCAAGAGCTGCTTTCGGATTGGCTTTATACTGTCTCCACATGGCTAGTGCACCTAACTGTGCAATACCATACTCGATATAATAAAAAGGAACTTCAAATAAATGTAATTGTTTTTGCCAATAGCTATTTTGATATGTGCTAAAGTCACTCCAATCTACGATTCCGGTAGAAAATTCATTAACAATTTCTAGCCATTGTGCATTTCTTTCGGCTGCTTTATGTTGAGGGTTGGTATAAATCCAATGTTGGAATTTATCAATAATAGCAATCCAAGGTAATACATCAATCACGCGCTCTAACTCTTCCCATTGGGCTCTTCGCAATTCTTCAGTATTAGAGAAAAATTCATTCCAATATTCCATAGAAAAAAGCTCCATACTCATACTTGCCAATTCTGCTATTTCCATTGGATATTCTTTAAAGGCGCTTAGCTCTAGTGGGTGCGACAAAAATGAATGAAGCGCATGGCCACCTTCGTGCATCATAGTGATTAAATCATTTACTGTGCCTGCGGCATTCATAAAGATAAAAGGCACCCCTGTTTCGGGCAATGGGCAATTGTAACCACCGGGGGCTTTCCCTACTCGACTGTCTAAATCTAATCGCTCCATTTGTTGCATTTTTTCTAAACATGCACCAAAAAAAGGATCTAAGCGTTGGAATACTTTTATAGCTTTTTCTAACAGCTCTTTACCATTTTCAAAAGGCTGTAACGCTTTAGTATTAGCGGGTTCTGCTTCTGTATCATAAGGCTTTAACACCTCTAAGCCTAATTTATTTTTTTTAGCTTCTAATAGTTCCTTTTGTAGGGGTACAATATATTTTTTTACCGCATCATGAAATTCAAAACATTCTTTTGGTCCATAATCAAAACGTCCTAACTCTTTAAATTTATAATCTCTATAATTTTCAAAACCGGCATTAAGGGCTACTTGATGCCTAAGGGCTATAAGTTTGTCAAATAATTGGTCTAGCGCCTCTTTATCTTGTAAACGTCTATTGGTTATTTTTTCAAAAACGGTTTTACGCAAGTTTCTATCGGCATCGTGCAAAAATTTTGATGCCTGTTGTAAAGTATATGTTTGATCCTCTAGCGTAATTGTCATAGCGGCACATATACTACCATATTGTTGGGCAAGAAGCGCCATTTGAGATTGTAGCTCTATATTCTCTTCACGATATAATGCAATACTGTTTTGCACACTTCTTAAAAATGGGAAAAACTTAGTCTTGTCTAATTGTGAATGAAAAGGGCAGGCCAATAATTTTTTATTCAATACAAAAATATAAGGCTTCATTTGAGGCTCTATAGCCGTGATAAAATAAGTAAAGGCCTCTTCATAAGCTGTGTTAGTGGTGTCACAGGTCATTCTAATCTGCCTCCAGCAAGCTTCTTCGCCTATTACAGCTTCTAGTTCACTTATATCTTTCAACCATTGTTGTAAGGCTTCAAAATGATCAAGTGTTCTTTGTTCTAATTGTTCAAAATAAGGTTGTAATGCCTCCCATGTACTAAGACTAAAGTCTTTGGGTAAAAATGTTCTTTCTTTTGCTTTGATTTGAGCATTTGATATGTCCATAAAGTGTTCATTTTTTTTTATTACTAAATAATCCCCTCGCGTATTAAATCATGCAGGTGTAACATGCCACAATATTGCCCTTGGTGGGTTACAATTAATTGTGAAATATTTTGTTCTTGAATTATTTTTAGCGCCTCTACAGCAAGTGCTTCACTATCGATACTTTTGGCTTGTGGGTTTAAAATATCTTGGGCTTTTAGGGGGTCCACATCGGCATATTTTTCTAGCATACGGCGGATATCTCCATCTGTAATAATTCCTTTTATAGCGTCTGTATCATCTACTACTACAGTAGCACCTAATCTTTTACTAGAGATTTCTAAAATTATGGCTCTTATGCTACTGTCTAATTGCACCTTAGGAAGTGCATTATGAATAATAAGGTCTTTTACTTTAGTATAAAGTTTTTTACCCAGATTACCACCCGGGTGCACTTTGGCAAAATCTTCACTACTAAAATGTTTAAGCTGTATCAACACTACCGCTAGCGCATCACCCATAACCATTTGAGCACTTGTACTACTAGTAGGAGCAAGGTTATTGGGGCAAGCCTCTTGTGCTACATAAGTATTGATAAAAACGTCTGCCTGTTTAGCAAGATAAGACTGATCAAAGCCACAAAGCGCAATGGTTTTATTACCTCTATTTTTTATTAAAGGAAGTATTGTTTTTATCTCAGGACTTTCGCCACTTTTTGAAATGATGATCACTACATCATCATTTTGAACCAAGCCTATGTCACCGTGTATAGCATCGGCTGCATGTAAAAAGGCCGCTACTGTACCAGTAGAGTTAAGCGTTGCAACTATTTTTTGAGCTATGAGTGCACTCTTACCAATACCACAAATTACAATTTTACCTGTAGTAGCATACATCCATTCTACGGCTTGTACAAAAGCTTCTTGTACATATTGCTCTAAAGCTGCTATAGCTTGAGCTTCTATTCGTATAGCTTTTTGAGCTTCTAAGATTATTTTTTCTTTTGAAAACATTGAGCGAAGTTAGGCATGGAGCGCCATGCTTTCAAATATACACTGTTTTTTTTAAGCTAAAGTTTATTACAAAACAGTACTGCAAGTTTTAAGTTTACTCCTATTAGCCTATAAAAAAAGCGCTCTAAAGTATTTATTACTCAAGAGCGCTGTAGGAAACTTTATTTAAGTATATAGTGTTTTATTTTTTACGACCTCTAGGACAATTTGTTTGCCAATACGTACGCGTATTGCCTGATGCTTTGAGGTATAAACCAATGGTAACATTTCCAAACCAAAACCAATCATTGGCTCTGCTATCTCCACGCTTATAACCATAATCTACATAGCTTTGACCATTGCCATTACCATTACCATACCAGCCATCAGCTTTATTGCCTCTGTAAGATAATTGTACAGATTGAGTACCTTTATATTTTGCTAAAGTATCTAAATTCACATAAGACTTACTTACATCATCTAAATAGTCTGTAGTAGTAGGTCTGAAGCCCATTTCGGCACTAATTACTAATGTTTTATTGACCAATACTTTCACCCCTGCACCAAATGGAAAAGAAATGTTGACATTAGAATATGGTTTTCTATCGGGATAGCTAGGTAAGCCTTGGCCTTCTGTGCTTAATGGTCTAAGAAAAACTTTTTCACCATTCATACCATTAGTAAAAGGATTAGAATAAAATACGCCCACTCCTGCAAAAACATAAGGACTAAAGCGGCATCTAACTCTATCAATAGGCCAAAAGTTATATTCTACTCCAGCTTCGGCACCTATAACTCTTGTTGTAAAATTAAGG
Organism: Chitinophagaceae bacterium; assembly: GCA_039811245.1. GTDB lineage: Bacteria > Bacteroidota > Bacteroidia > Chitinophagales > Chitinophagaceae > Rurimicrobium. The sequence goes on from JBDHYE010000014.1 coordinate 4,687, forward strand.
TTTCTTAATTTTAAGGCTTGAATATCTGAAAGACTATCGGCACCAGAAAGTGTAGTGTAGGAAGCACCAAAACGGAGCCCCACTCTTGGTGTCATAAACATTTTATAACTTACCCCTACCATTGGGTGATAGCCACTGAGCGGAAATATTTTATCTTGGAGATCACCATAATAATTAGAGACTCCAAAACTTAAGCCGGCTTCATGATGCTTTTGCGCCTGACTAAGCAGGGGTAAAAGCAAAGCTACTGAAAGTATATATCGTTTCAAGTTTAAAAAAATTTTACGTTTGAAGCCGTAAGATAAAACCAAAATGCTGAAATCAAAAGAAAATGTAAAAATTTTTCTGTTTAAGATAATTTTAATACACTTATTTAAGCTTTTAAAAAGCTGCAATAGAAATAATAAACTATATAAATAGTTTATTATTAATTTATTATAATGAAGTCTGCATTTTAAAACGCTTCTGTGCTAAGGTTTCCGTCTTCATCAACACTAATGTGGCTATGATCTACCTGTGCTGCTGCAGCATCAGATGGCATTAAAACATCAATATTAAGGTCTTTTAATTGGGGCAGTTGGCTAGGAGAATTAATACCCAAGTAATCCATAAAATGTCTTGAAACACTGTACAGTAAAGGTTTTCCAATCATTTCTTCATTTCTGCCTATAATACTAATTAATTCTTTATCGAGTAGTTTTTGGATAGAATAATCGGCACTTACCCCTCTAATAAATTCGATATCACTTTTGGTAACTGGTTGCTTATAGGCTATTATGGCAAGGGTTTCCATTGCCGAGCTTGACAACTTTTTAATGTGTTTATCGCCATTAAGCTGTAATACGGTTTGATGAAAGTCTTTTTTGGTAAGAAATTGGTAGCCTCCACCTATTTCTTTAAGCTGAAAAGCATAGAAATCGCTGTCGTATTTTTCTTTAATAGCATCAATAGCAGCTTCTATTTGAGCCATTTCTAAATCGGCTTCTAGGCTTTGGTTGATATATTCTAAAAGCTCTTGAGGAGTGATGGCTCTATCACTTGCAAAAATAAGTGCTTCTACGTGTAAAAGTATATGAGATATTTCCATAGGATTATTCTTTATTGTGCACTACTTTATTTGTATTGCTGCACCGAAAATAAAACGGCTTTTTTACACATGATGATAAAGTAATGCACAGCTGTGGGTAAAAAAATATAGAAGCATTCTGGGCAATGTGTGGCTTACATTTTAACCTAATGCTTAATGCAAACCATGAGTTATTATTCAAGTTTTTTATATGCGATTATTTTTATTTAATAGGGTTCGTTATGCGATATTTAGTTGAGTAGGATTAGAAGCTTAAAAGAAAATGTAATATTTTCGTTGAATAAATATTGTTTTACTGTGTAAAATGATTTTATTTTTATGCACCTTTGCAAGGATTGATTTTTCAAAAAAACAAAAGCCTCTTATATATTTTTTTATGGGTATTTTTAGCTTTTTAACACAAAATATTGCTATCGATTTAGGTACTGCCAACACCTTAATTATACATAATGACCAAGTTATTGTAGATGAACCCTCTATTGTAGCCCAAGACCGTACCACAAAAAAAACAGTGGCTGTGGGTAAAAAGGCTATGATGATGCACGAAAAAACCCATGATAATTTAAAGACCATACGCCCTTTAAAAGATGGAGTAATTGCCGATTTTGATGCTGCAGAGACCATGATGCGCGAGTTTATCAAAATGGTCAATAATAAAAAGACCTTATTCCCTCCCAGTTGGAGAATGGTAATCTGTATTCCTTCAAGCATTACAGAAGTTGAAAAAAGAGCCGTACACGATTCTGCAGAGCGCTCAGGAGCTAAAGAAGTTTATATGATTCATGAGCCTATGGCTGCTGCTTTAGGTATTGGTATTGATGTAGAAGAACCTACCGGCAATATGATTATTGATATTGGTGGAGGTACCACTGGTATTTCAGTAATCGCGCTTGGAGGTATCGTATGTGATCAGTCGGTAAGAATAGCAGGCGATGAATTTACTAACGATATTATGGAGGCTATGCGCCGCTACCACTCATTATTAATAGGCGAGCGTAGTGCTGAGCAGATAAAAATCCACGTAGGTTCTGCATTGAAAGAATTAGACAACCCACCCGATGATCTTGCTGTAAATGGAAGAGACCTTGTTACGGGTATCCCTAAACAAATCATGGTGAGCTATCAAGAAGTAGCAGAAGCCTTAGATAAATCGCTTTTTAAAATAGAAGAAGCTATTTTAAAAGCTTTAGAAAGTACTCCACCAGAGCTTGCCGCCGATATTTACCGCAGAGGGCTCTATTTAACAGGTGGAGGTGCATTGCTTAGAGGTTTAGATAAAAGAATCGCTCAAAAAATCAAGCTCCCTGTACAAGTAGCCGATGACCCACTAAGAGCCGTAGTAAGAGGTACGGGTATTGCTTTAAAAAACATATCCAAAATGTCGTTCTTAATGCGATAAGCACTTGCAGCTATTCAATAATCGATCTATTATTCAAATCATTCATTGCAGTTTGTATTTTCTTTTATAAAAAAATTTTTCAACCTCATTCTCTTTATTGGGGTTGAAATTTTTTGTTTGTGGTTAATCGCCCAAAGTAAAAGTTTGCAAGGCAATACATTGATGAATTCATCAAATGCTTTAGTAGCTTTTTGGTATCAAAAGAAAGAAGATGTAGTTTATTATTTTAGGCTTAAACACATGAACGATAGTTTAATGGCCGAAAATGTGCGTTTACACATGGCATTAGCTGCCACTACTGAAAAAGACCTGCTTAAAGACACTACCATAAGCAGGAGCTTTATACCCAGCGACTCTTTACACCAAATACAATATGCACAATACAAATACCTACAAGCACGTGTAGTTAATAATACGGTAAACATGACCTCTAACTTTTTGACAATTAATAGGGGTGCTAAAGAGGGTATTAAGAAAGATATGGCAATCGTTTCGGGCAATGGTATTGTAGGACGCGTGGTCAATGTGTCTGCGCATTTTGCTACGGCTATTTCAATACTCAATACTAAACAGCGCTTAAGCGCTAAACTAAGCGATGGGAGTACTGGTTTTGTGTATTGGGATGCCAGCTTGGGCCCCAATACTCTACTCATGAAAATTGTACAGCCAGAAAAGAAAATTAAGAAAGGGGATAGTATTTTAACTACAAGTTATTCTACTCTTTTCCCTGCCGACCTCTTAATTGGAAAAGTAGAAAGCATTAGAGTAGTAAAAAAAGATAACTCTAGGCTACTCTATATTCAGCCGGCTACTAATTTTTTAAACCTACAATATGTATATGTAATTGGCAATAGCTATATGACAGAGCGTAGGATATTAGAAGACAGCACCATTCAACAACTTCAACAAATATCAAAACCGTAATGAGTTATTATTTAAAATTTCCCATACAGTTTATTTTGTTATTATTTTTTCAAGTTTTAGTCTTGAACAATATCCCTATTGAATGGTGGTCTCAACCCAGTAGCTTCCCCGTCTTTACACCCTATATCTATCCTTTATTTTTATTACTATTACCCTTCGAAACGCCTATTCCATTGCTTATATTAATTGCATTAATAGGAGGAGGTATTGTAGATGCTTTTATGAATACACCAGGTATGCATGCCTTTGCTTTAGTACTTATTGCCTATATCCGCACCAATGTATTTGTAGCACTTTTACCTAAAAATCTGAAAGAGTATTATGGTACTTATCCATCAGTTAAAACAATGGGTTGGCCTACATTTTTAGCTTATTCTTTCTTTTTAATTCTAATTCATCATACGGTATTTATCGTTATTGAATTATGGAGTTTTTACATGGCTTATTTATTACTTAAAATATTAGCCTCTGTACTTTCTACAATGCTCCTTATCATTGCTTACCTTTTATTATTTTCTCCTAGAAATAGTTATAGAAATTAAAAGTTATCTAGGTCATAAAAATTAATTTAGTGTAAAATGGAATAGTTTTAATAGTTTTGACCTTTCCCAACATTTACTAACCACATTATAATATTCATAATCTAAGGCATGGCTAAAAACGTTAAAGCATCTGCATCTTATACCTTTTCCATCATTGGTGTCTCCTTAGTGCTTTTTTTATTAGGAATTATCGGTTGGATAGTGATCAATGGCAAAGGCCTTGCCCAAGTAGTTAAAGAAGGTATGGCCATCCAAATAGACTTTCATGACAATGTAAGACCAGAGAAGATCGATCAAATGAAAGTTATTTTAGACAAACAGCCATTTACTAAAAGTAGTAAAATAATAAGTAAAGAAGAGGCGCTTAAAATGCAGAGCGCTCTTGAAGGTGAAGACATTTCAAGTTTTTTAGGTTATAACCCTCTTTTTGCAAGTATTGAGCTAAACCTACACCAAGAATATGTAAACAAAGACAGTATTGATAAAATAGCCCAATTTATTGAGCAAAGCAATATTGTAAGCAGGGTAAATTATCCTAAAACGATTGTTCACCAAGTGAATGACAATCTAAGAAAAATAAGTATTATTCTAGGAATCATCTCTATAGTACTGATAGCTGTAGTAATTGTACTTATTGACAATACGGTAAGGCTGGCAATGTTTAGTAATCGATTTTTAATTAAAACCATGCAGATGGTAGGGGCTACAAGGTGGTTTATATCTAAGCCTTTTGACAAAAGAGCATTAATTAATGGCCTCATAAGTGGTGTAATGGCAAGTATTGGATTATTCTTTGTAAAATCAGCAGCAGAAACAGGCGTACCCGAACTCAAAGTGCTTAACAGCCCAAGCTTATTTACTTTATTATTAATTGCAATGATATTGGGAGGTATTTTAATCTCCGTAATCAGTACGCATCGTTCCGTAATAAAATACTTAAAAACTTCAATAGACGATTTATACTAAAATAAACAGCGCTTCGATATTATTATTACACTTTTAAATACTAATAACATGAAAAATAATTCAAAACCAGAAACAGAATTTTTATTTGATAAAAGCAATTACAAGTGGATGCTAATTGGTATTGCTTTTATATTATTGGGACTCATCTTAATGGCCGGAGGCAAAAGCCCTGACCCGCACAAATTTAATTATGAAGAGATTTATAGTTTTAGAAGAATCACCTTAGCGCCAATATTAATTTTAATAGGCTTAGGTGTTGAAGTATATGCCATTATTAAGAAAGATAAATAACTTTTAACCCTGTTTAAAAAAAACTGCCTAAGCTCTTAGGCAGTTTTTTTGTGTTATAGCGTATTAAGTGCTTTAAATAGAATGAGGTTATTATAGGGTTTGAAATGTATTAAAACAATTTGGGGCGGCCCTACGGGCCGCCCCAAATCTATTATCTTAAATGATACAGATAATTTACCAATTAACTTAGTAATCCATACCCATGCCCATTCCGCCTGGCATAGCAGGGGCTGCGGCTGCTTTTGGTTCTGGTTTATCTGCTATTACACATTCTGTAGTTAATAACATACCTGCAATAGAGGCAGCATTTTCTAAAGCTACTCTACTTACTTTAGTTGGGTCAATAACACCAGCAGAAAGCATTTTTTCATACTTCTCAGTACGTGCATTAAAACCGTAATCGTCTTTACCTTCTTTTACGTTTTGCACTACTATACTTCCTTCAATACCTGCATTGCCTACTATTTGACGAAGAGGTTCTTCAAGTGCTCTACGAACAATAGCAATACCGGTAGCTTCATCATTGTTAGCTCCTTTAAGCTTGCTAAGACTCTCTATCGAACGGATAAAGGCAATACCTCCACCGGCTACGATACCTTCTTCAACAGCAGCACGGGTAGCATGTAGCGCATCGTCCACACGGTCTTTCTTTTCTTTCATTTCTACTTCGGTAGCAGCACCTACATATAATACAGCTACACCACCGGCTAATTTTGCTAAACGCTCTTGTAATTTCTCTCTATCATAATCAGAGGTAGTTGTTTCAATCTGAGATTTGATTTGATTGATACGATCTGTAATTTTAGCTTTTTTGCCTTTACCACCAACGATAGTAGTATTGTCTTTATCAACAGTAATACTTTCTGCTTGACCTAAAAACTCAATGGTTGCTGTGTTAAGTTGGATACCTTGTTCTTCACTAATTACAGTACCTCCGGTTAGGGCAGCAATATCTTGAAGCATCTCTTTGCGGCGGTCGCCAAAACCTGGAGCCTTAACAGCACCTATTTTTAGAGAACCTCTTAGCTTGTTCACCACTAATGTAGTTAAGGCTTCGCCTTCTACATCTTCTGCAATGATTAAAAGAGGTCTACCAGCTTTCATAGTAGCTTCTAAAATAGGTAAAATATCTTGAAGCGTACTGATTTTTTTCTCGCAGATTAAGATATAAGGATTATCAAACTCTAACTGCATTTTTTCGGTATTGGTTACAAAGTAAGGGCTTAAATAACCACGGTCAAATTGCATACCTTCTACGATATCTACAGTAGTTTCGGTACCTTTAGCTTCTTCTACAGTGATTACGCCTTCGTTACCTACTTTAGCCATAGCTTCTGCTATTAATTTACCGATAGCGTTATCATTATTAGCAGAGATAGTAGCTACTTGTTCAATTTTCTTATTGTCTTTACCTACAGTTTGAGATTGTTTTTGAAGATCTGCTACGACTGTTACAACAGCCTTATCTATACCTCTTTTAACATCCATAGGGTTGGCTCCTGCTGCTACATTTTTTAAGCCTTCGGCAATGATGGCTTGAGCTAAAACAGTAGCGGTAGTAGTACCATCACCTGCCATATCGGCGGTTTTGCTAGCTACTTCTTTAAGCATTTGAGCGCCCATATTTTCAATTGCATCTTCCAATTCGATTTCTTTGGCTACACTTACACCATCTTTAGTAATGGCTGGTGCGCCAAATTTCTTTTCGATTACTACATTACGACCTTTAGGACCTAAAGTTACTTTTACAGCATCCGCAAGCGTATCTACGCC
>JBDHYE010000015.1:0-11583 GCA_039811245.1 Chitinophagaceae bacterium
AGAAGCGGCGATGCCACATGCCCAAAAAATCGAGGCACGCCAGGGCCGTTCCATCAATAGTAACAGTGGTAATTTGCGCTAGTGTTGGTTTTGAAAAAACCGATAATAGCAGCATAAATAGATAGGGCCAAGAGCGCCTCATAAATCGGGTAAAGGTTAATGTACGCATAGGTAAAACATTTAATTATCTCTAATAATGAGCATACAAGATAAATCTTTAACTTAAAATTATGCTAAATCTATTCACATTTATTTTTTTATTGAGTATAATATGATAAAAATAATGTATTTAGGATATAAAATTTTCTAATGCAACTTAAGGCCTTTTTACAAAATTACACCTACTTAATGAAAGCACTTCGTGCATCATTTTTAATTGTATTTTTGAGCTTCAAATAGTAAATAATGTCGAACAATAACACTAAACATCATATTGAAAATGCCCCAAAACCAGTGGGCTTATATCCCCATGCAAGAAAAGCCGCAGGCTTGTTATTCCTTTCAGGTATCGGGCCACGCAAAGCAGGCACTAATGAAATACCAGGCTTAAGTCAAGATGCTTATGGCAACTTTACCCATTTTGATTTTGAGGCCCAATGTAGAAGCGTGTTTGACAATGTCAAACTCATACTTGAAGAATGTGGCAGCAGTTGGGATAAGCTGGTAGATGTTACGGTATTCTTAGTGGATATGAAAAGAGATTTTGCAACCTATAACAGGGTTTATGCAGAGTATTTTAAAGACAATCAACCTTGCAGAACCACATGTGCCATTCAAGCCTTACCCACCCCTATCGCTATAGAACTTAAATGCATTGCGATAGCAGATTAATTTAACCTAAAAAACTATTTACAAGCTAAAATCTAAGCGTAGAGAGCGTTCTACGCTTTTCCCGTTTTTATCCAACCCATTAATTTTCCAAACGACACTTTGTAATGCAATGCTGCATGGGTGTTGGTTTGGTTTATTCACCTTACGAATATCTTTTAATAAGTTTTGCAAATCTTTACGGTTCATTCTATTTTGTCGTGCCATTTTTTGAACCGCCTGTTTTAATAATGCAGGATTAAATTTATTTTCAAATTTTAAAGAATTTTGTTCAAAGCCTTTAAGTAGCACACCACCCTTTTGCAGCTTTAATTCTTCCCAACTACTTTCATCATCGCCTAGAGCAGTAAGCTCAAACTTTTTGCCATTACTAGTTTCAAGCATTACAACTGTTTGTATTCTTTGTTTTACACTAGTTACTTTACTAAAATCTATCTGGAGCATTTTCCCTTCAAGCGTTCCGCTTAACACCGTATAGGCGGCACTATGTTCTTTTTCCCAGTTAGGGTTTTGACCTAGTTTAGCTTTAATACCTGCTATAAAGAGTTCTGCGTCTTTAAAAGGTACTTGTAAACCCTCTTTAGTATTTTTTTCTATGCTCTTAGTAGTGCTGGTAGTTTCGGTTAATGCCTTTTGAGGTGTATCTATTAAAGCCTCTTTTTGAATAGAATCTTTTGCTTCTGGAGGAGATGTGAGCACAGGTTCAAAATCATGAACATTATCACTTAAAAAATTAGAATCTGTTTCTGTAACAATAGTAGAAGAATCGCCCAAGATGATAGCACCGTGTGTAGTTTTTGGCGGATTCGTATCACAAGAAGTAACAAAAAAAGTTACTAAAAAAATAACTATTATGAATTTGAAAATTTTCATTAAATAAAAATTAGTATATCAAAAAACTTTGGCGAAAATAAATCTTGTTTTTCGTAAAACGCATAAAAAAACAAAAATAGAAAAATAGAATATTTATCTTAGAGCATCAATCACGGTTATGAATTCCAATTGGAGGAAAACTTTATTTCAACAGAACCCACTACTCCGTATAGTGCTCCCTTTTATATTGGGCATCATAATTTATGATTTGAGTTTACCAAGTATAATAGATAGCATGCTTTATAGTAGCCTATTTGGAGCTATCTTGGTAAGTATTCTCTTTCATTTTTTAGCAGAAAAGAAATCAGCACTACAAGGGTTTAGTTCTATAGTTTCTAGCCTTAGTATAATGTTAATAGGGTTTGGCATGAGTGCTAATTATGATGTAGGAAGTAACAAAAAACATTGCGAAAAACTAGAAGAACCGCAATACCTAAGTATCGCAAGAGTCATCGAAAAACCGAAAGCTTTAAAAAATGTCTATCGTGTCAAAGTGCATATTCAGCGCGTAATTAAATCAGATGAACAGTACAAGTTAAACGTAAACGCCTATCTCTATATTCCAAAAACCAATTTGGAAATCCCCTCAAAAGGTGCTACAATATTGCTAAAGAAAAAGTGGCAAAGGATACGATCAAAAAACAAACGTTATGGTATGGATTATGCGCAATACAGTAGGCGTATGAATTATTATTATCAGCAATATGTTGACACATCAGGTTTTAAAATTTTAAAACAAACTACAAAAACAACCTTTATAGAGCGGCTTCAAGATTATGGTATAAGGCAGCTCACACATTATCTTAAAGACCCAAACACTAAAGCCTTAATGCTTGCTATGCTACTTGGTGATGAAAGCCTAATAGACCCTGAAACCAGAACTGACTACGCCGATACGGGAATTATCCATATTGTTTCGATCTCTGGAGCACATATTGCATTACTCTTTGCTTGGGTAGCTTTCTTTTTTAGAAAAACAAATACTAAAAGATCAAGACTATTGAAGTATGCTACCGCATTATGTTTGATTTGGTTTTATGTATTACTGGCAGGAGCGAGTACTCCAGCATTAAGGGCAGCAATTTTATTTAGCATCATGGGCTTAGGGGTAAGTTTTAATAAAACAGCTAATCCTATTAATTACCTACTCAGTGCGGCATTAGTATTGTTACTCATCAATCCCATGTATCTTTTTCAAATCGGGTTTCAACTCTCCTTTCTAGCAGTCTTGTCCATTATTATTTTCTACAAGCCTATACAATCTTGTTATCAGGGAAAGTATAAAATCACAAACTATATTTGGAACTCGATAGCGATGAGTATTGCGGCAGAAATACTCATCGCTCCATTAGTAGCTTATTATTTTCATAATTTCCCACCTTATTTTATTCTTGCCAATCTAATAGCAGGTATCGCAATGAGTGCGATATTATTTCTTGGTTTTGTTTTGTTAGTTGTAGCAGGGCTACCCATAATCGCAATAGGGGTGTCGTGGTTGATCATGCAAATCTCTATACCATTTCATCAATTTATTGATTGGCTTCAAAGGTATAGTCCGCAATGTTTTAAAAGCATTTCAATTTCACCTCTTCTGCTCTGTTTATGCTATATCTTTATTGCTTCTATGCTTATTGCTATGTTCAATAAATCCAAAAAAGCATTGGGTTTTGGGCTTGGTATATTGTTGAGCATTTCAATTTTAAGCAGCTATACGCAATGGCAGCAATCTAAACAAGAAAAACTTTATGTGGGCTACACTGATAGACAAATATGGCTCTGTAAAATACAAGGACATTCCTACCAAAGCATACCTAAGACATTTACAAAAAGTACTACTTTTAAAGAGGTATTGATAGCCTGGGGTATAACAGATAAAAGCGAACTGCCCATTTCCAATGCACTCCAATTTAAAGGTAAAAAGATAATCGTATGGGACGGTAATCAAACATTGCCTAAAGAGAAATTTCCAATAGATATACTTATTATAAATACACCACTATACCAAAATAAAATCAGTCAATTAATCCAGACATATCGTCCACATACGGTTATAACGCAACAGCCACCAAACTATTATTCTAATGCAATAGATACCCTAATGGTTCATGAATGGCATGCTTGCAATACAGACGGAGATTATATTTTAGAATAAGAACCAAGGAAATCTAAAATTGAACAAAAAAATATTAAACATTTGATTCTATCTTGCAGTGCTTATTGCGCCGCTATAAAATGAAACTAAAGAGGACCTTACTGCAACTTACTTTTATCTTGGCATCTTTACAAGTTTGTGCGCAAGCTAAAGTTTATCAATTTAACACACAATGTGCAACAGCGTATCATGAAATCATGAAGCTCAACATAGCAGCATCAAAGCCTATTCTTGAGCAAGAACTTAAAGAGCATGCCCAAAATCTAATGCCTGTTTTTGTAGAGGAATATACTTATTTTTTAGAGCAAATGTTTAATGGTACAAAAAAGAGCTTAGCACAATATCACACACATCAAGCATCTAGCATCAGTCAATGGGAAGCGGGCCCTAAAGATAGCCCTTGGTATAAATATGGTTTAGCCAATTTTCATTTTCATAGCTCTTTAATACTGCTTAGAAATGGTGATTATTACTCGGCAGCTATGCGATTTAGAAAGTCCATTCAATACCTTCAAAGCAATTACAAACAATATCCCAATTTTAAAGAAAACAAATTACTCTTAGGGGTTGAAAAAGCTATAGCGGGTACAATACCTGAGTCTTATCAATGGATTGCATCATTGCTAGGTGTAAAAGGAGATATCAATGAAGGGATGGCTTTATTGGCAGAGTATCTAAATGAGCACCCAAAAGGTGATGCATTATTACAAGATGAAGCAATAATATTGTACACTTATCTTTCTTTTTATCTTCAAGGTAAACAAGAACGCGCATGGCAATATATAAATAGTCATGCTTTTGAAGAAGAAGACAATCTTTTAAGAAATTTTGTAAAAGCTAACCTAGGCTTAAACTACCGTAAAGCTGCTGCTGCAAAAGAGATACTGAGCAATAGTTTAGAAAACAAATATTTAAAACAATACCCGATATTTTATTATGAATTAGCTGAGGCCTTAATTGCTTCGGACGAAACTAAAGCTTTAAAATATTATATTGATTTTTTAGAAAATGACAAAGCAGGGCATTTTGTAAAAGATGCTTATTTAAAAATAGCTTGGATATACTATTTGCAAGGGAACAACAAACTAGCTCAACAATTTTTAAACGAGATTAAAAAGCATGGTAAAAGCCTTAGTGATGCCGATAAACAAGCTTTGAAATTTGCAGAGCAAGCTCAATGGCCATTAGCAGCACTCTTAGAAGTACGTTTGAAAATAGATGCTGGATATTATACAGAAGCTCTTCAAAAAATCAAAACGATACCCAAAACACAGTTACATACATTAGTGCAAGTACTAGATTACAATTTCAGGTATGCTAGAATTTTTGAAGAATTAAAAGAATACAAAAAAGCATTTCTATTTTACGATGCATGCATACGTGAGGGAGCCTTATCCAGCACTTATTATGCAGCACGAAGCTACCTGCAAAAAGGACAGATTTATGAACGCCTTAATCAAAAGGAGGAAGCCTTAACACAATATAAAAAATGCCTCGAACTTAAGCAGCACGATATGCAAAACGCTATTGACCAAATGGCTAAAGCGGGGATTAACCGTTTAGAATAACATTACGCGTCAACATTGGAGTCTGTTTGGATTGGTGCAGGTATATTAATTTTGTTAGCCTTTACAAAATTACACCACCTACAACGAGCATCGCCACAACCTTTTTGAAATTCGCGATTTTTTATCTTAGCATAATAAGTTTGAATCTGCTCTTCAAGCAGCGACAATCCAGCATCACTCATATTGATCTCTTCTTTCATTTCTTTTTGATCTTTATAGGCTTCTAAATATTCGAAAACGCCTTTAGATACTTTTAGTTTAGAATAATTTTCTTTCTCAATTAAAAGTTTATAAAACATCATTTGTCGCCAATAATCACCACCTAAGGAACCTAATTCACGATTAGGTGGATTCAATTTTGTTTTAGCTTCTTTATCTGTTTTGCCAGTTTTATAATCGATAACATTACATTGATTATTCTCTAAAAGTTCAATCTTATCTATCTTGCCTTTTAAAGGGATATCGCCTAATCTAGCTTTAACAAATCTTTCAAGTTCAACATTCTTTTCTGCTTTGGGCAGTGCTAATTCATAGTATCCTTTAAGAATATGGATACCTAATTCAGTTCTTTTTTCAAACTGTGTTGGGGTAAAATTTATTTCAAGATCTTTCATCTTTAATTTAAACAATGTTAGCACGGTATCTAAATCGGGGTATTGACCGTCATCTTGAAGTATTCTTTTAAAAGTATGCTCTAATGCAAAATGTATAGAAGTACCAAAAGCCATACTATCATTTGATGCAAAAGGTGCGCGAACAATATTGTTGAAATAAAAGTCTATTGGGCAATTAATGTAGGCATTTAAAGCGGTAGGACTGAGCTCAAAATGCTCTAGGCGTTGATCAATGATAGACTGATCTATTAAGTGAATATAAACGTCTTTCGGCTCTTGCAGTAAATTGATGATGGCTTGCATGCCTTCTTCTTTATCCAATTGAATTTTTTGTAGCTCATCGGGTTTAAATATTTCACTTAAAAACACTGAGCCTTCTTTAGATTTTCCATCAAGTGATTGTGCAGCATAAGAGAGTTGTAAAAACTTCTTAGCCCTTGTTAGCGCTACAAAAAATAATCTACGTTTAGACTCTATTTGATCGTTAATCTCTTTTTCCGTTTTTCGAGTGCGGAACAAGGTATCGGGTAATTTAAACATTGATGAATTATTTCTAGCGTCCTCCCAAACATCATTTTGTAATCCTATTACAAAAACATGTTCAAATTCTAAGCCTTTAGCACTATGTATGGTGAGTAAGTTTACTACTTTTTTTTCTTGGTTTACTTTGGTAAGTTTTTCATCAATACGGTCCATTTTCATTTGTTCAAGCACATCAAAAAAATGCTCTATACGACTATGAGCCGTAAAGTTTCTTGTGGCAAAATTGATAAAGGTATGCAGCACATCAAGTTGAAAAACCGGATCGGCTTGATCCATTGCCCATTGAATTAAGCCACATTCATGAATAATTTTTTCAATCATCATAGGCAAACGCAACACTTGACTCTGCTGAATAATAGTATCTAAGCAGCGGTTCAACTGTATTATGGCGTTAAGATTTTTTAATTCTAAATGGCTCAATTCAATTTCGTTATTGAGCAATTGTCGCCAATGCTTAATGCCTTTACTCTGGGTATTTTTATCACTAATATGGATTTGTAGCGTAATAATATCTTGAACATCTATTTTAAAACAAGGGCAATATAAAAGTTCAAACAGCATCGCCTCACCACTAAACATGCGTTTTAACTCCTGCTGTACATACCTTAAAATCCGAGTAATGATTAAAGGTAATTCTTGCTCAAGAACATTAATGGTTTTAGCAGCTCGATAAGGGATTTGTTTAGCTTCTAAAAGCTTTACTAGACTTGACGCTTGATCATGTTTATAGTACAATACAGCAATCTCTTCTTTAGGTGTACCCGCATGTATTAATGCTTCAATTTTACAAGCTATGTCATAACTTTCTTGAATAGGATTAAGATATTCTATAAGCTTTGGTTGGGGTAACGTTTCCTCGTGTTGAAATCTTTCTGCACTACTGACAATATTTTTAGTAAGATCAAAATCTTCAACCAAGTTGATTAATCGCCCTTCATTAAATCGTATTGAGCGCATGGCTGCATCAAGTATGGGTTGTGTTGAGCGGTAATTATCACTCAGCACTATCAACTTAATCTTAGATTGGTACTGTGTATAAAACTCTACAATATTTTGAATCCTCGCACCTTGAAACTCATAAATACTTTGGTCATCATCGCCTACAATAAAAATGTTGGCATCAAGACCCCAATATTGACAGAGCAAATTCAAGATTTCTTTTTGTGCGCCATTGGTATCTTGAAACTCATCAACCAAAATATACTGATAGCGCTCTTGATATTTTGCTAGTAAATGTGGAAATTTATTAAACGCGTCAATAACCCACAATATCATATCGGTAAAATCATAGCGGTTAGCAAGCTTCAAACGTTCACAATAGTCTGTATAAAATTTTAAAGCAGCTCTAGTACGCTCCATACTTTTAATGGCAGCATCTACTTCTTTTTGTTTAACATCACCTTTATTATTTGTACCCCTTTTTACTTTATATTGAAACTCTGGTCGCTCTGGCAAACTTTTGATATAAAGGTCTATAGCATCTTCTACTTCTTGAGTTGATTTATTTTCTTTTTTCATAAAGTCAATAAATTTCTTAAGCTCATAAAAGTCGTAATACTCTGCTCTACCTACTCTAAAAAGAGGGCTCTCTACAGTGATTTTATCAAGTAATGATTTACCTATTTCTGCTCGCTCTAAATCGCTTATAGGTTCTAAACTACGATAATCAAAATAGTCTAAATTATTTTGGATTACATTATTACAAAAGCCATGAAATGTACTGATGCTTACATTGCGTGCTTGTACCCCTACGATAGATTCTAGCCTTTTACGCATATTATGCGCTGCTTCATCGGTATAGGTTAAGCATAAAATATTTTGTGCATCAATCTGTGCATCACTTTGAAGCATATTGGCGATACGTAGGCTGAGCACTTCGGTTTTACCGGTTCCTGGACCGGCTACAACCATTATAGGGCCATAAATCGTGTTTACTGCTTCTTTTTGTGAAGCGTTGAGTTTGTCATAACGTTCTTGAAATAATGTAGTGTAGCTCATCTTAATTCTAATGCTTTACTAATTAATAATTTTTTTCTTCGATCAATACAATTATGTTTCTAAGTAGCTTACCAGAGTTTTACGCGGAGGCTATCGGGTAGATACATTTTAGTTCCTGGGTTTATCTTGAAGGCAGTATAGAAGTCGGGTACATTAGGGAATGGTCCATTGACTCTTTGTTTAGCAGGAGCATGCACATCGGTTAGTAATTGTGAGGCTAATTGTTCGGTGCGCTCTTGATACAACCAGCCTAAACTATAGCCTAAAAAATAACGTTGAAGCGGCGTGTAGCCTGCAATAGACTTTTGAGACTTATAAGCATCGCTTAATTTAAAAGCATCTAATGCTATGAGAATACCGCCCAAATCGGCAAGATTTTCACCAAGTGTAGCTTTACCATTTATGTGTAAAGAGTCTAATACTATCATATTGTCAAACTGTTTTACCAGCATAGCAGCTCTAGTATTAAATTGTTGTTCGTCATCTTTTGACCACCAATTTTTTAAATTCCCAAAGGCATCAAATTGTCTGCCTTGATCGTCAAAACCATGGGTTATTTCATGCCCAATAGTTGAGGCTCCTGCATAGCCATACACTAAAGCATCGTCTAATTCTTCATCTCTAAAACCAGGCACTGTAAAGATTCCAGCAGGCAATACGATTTCATTATTAGAAGGATTGTAATAAGCATTATAGGTTTGAGGGGTCATATCCCACTCTGTTCTATCTACTGGTTTATTGAGTTTATGAATACTATATTGATTCCACCATTCATTTGCTTTCATCATATTTGCAGCATAAGAGAGGGTATCAATCTCTAAGCTCGAAAAATCTTTCCACTTATCAGGATAGCCTACTTTTTTAGTCATTGTTGCCAATTTATTAAGCGCTTTTTGTTTTGTACTATCGCTCATCCAAGTAAGTTGTTCTATCCTGTTTTTATAGGCTGCACGAACCGCTTCGGTAAGATCTTCGTAGCGTTTTTTAGCTTTTTCGTTAAAATATTCTTTAACAAATAACTGTCCTAAAATTTCACCAATCGCATTTTCCTCAGCACCCAAAACTCTTTTCCAACGTGGCTTCATGGCTTGTTTACCACTTATAGTTTTACCATAAAAGTCAAAGCTTGTGTTTTCTAGCGCAGGACTTAAATAGGCTGCATAATCATTGATTAGATGAAAACTTAAATAGCTTTTTAGACTTGATAGAGGTGTTTGTTTAAGCAAGTGATTTAATGTGGTAAAAAACTCGGGTTGCCCAATAATAACGGTATCTATTTGTTCTATACCAATGGTTTGAATTAGTTTTAACCAAGGTATATTGTTAGTGCTTTTCTGAAAAGCATCAAGATGCATTTTATTATAATTTTTATAAGGGTCTCTTAATGCTTCCAATTTTCGTGAAGCAGCGGCCAATGCTGTTTCAAAGCTCATAACCGCTGTAGCATTTTGAGCCGCTAGAGCAGTCTCTTCACCATTAAGTTCAAATATTTTTTGAATATACTTTGGATATTGTTCTCTTATTTTTTGAGTGCGCGCATCTTGATTAAAATAATAATCTCTATTGGGCATGCCTAGTCCTCCTTGATGGATTTGATAACACATTTTTGAGCTATTCATTTCATCTTGACCTACACCTTCACTAAAAAACACACCAACCCCAATACGATGTAGTTGAGCGGCAAGTATCAATACCTCTTCAATATTTTTAGCCTTCTGAATTTGTGTCAATAATGGTGAAAGTGGCGTTAAACCTAATTGTTCAGCCTTATTACTATCCATGGCACATGTCCAAAAGTTAGCCAACTGTTGTTGTGTTTTATTCTTATCCTTTGCAGCTACAGCTTGCTCATTAATGTTCAATTTTCTTTTATAAAGTTCTTCGTTAACCAGATTGGCAATCCCCCAACCACTTTCAGAAGCAGGGATAGGATTCTCTTTTAACCAGCGTCCATTTGCAAATTGAAAAAAATCATCGCTAGGAGCACAAGTACTATCAATATGTGTGGCTAAGATGTCTGCTTGAGGTGCAGATTGTTTTGTACTTTGACATGCAGTTAAGAACAATACAGCAGTCCCTATGGAACATTGAACAAATGTTGAAAATTTCATGAAAATAATTTTTCCAAAAATACTTCTCTATTGCTGAATAAAATCCTTTTAATTTAAAAACAAGGTTTCTATTTCAAATTATATCTTTGTATTAGGTATAAGAAAACATTTATAGTGAGAAAATATTTTGAAAGCCCCTATAGAAATTATTTTATTTTGGCATTGTGCTGCCATATCATCGGGGCTTGGTTTATAATGGGCTACCACCAGATGGATGAACATTTTATGATCCTTGAGTTCAGCAAGTATAAATTTGGTCAAGCCCCTTCAAACATTATCCCTTGGGAGTTTTCAGAGAAAATTCGCCCTACTTTACAACCCAGTTTTGCTCATTTTTTCTTTGAGCTATGTAAAACCTTAGGCCTCAAAGACCCTTTTGTACAGGTTTTCTTTTTACGGTTAATCTCAGGGCTATTAGCTTGTTGGGTAATATTTAAAACCATTCTGGTAGTGCTGCCTAATCTTAAGCAGCAATCTGTACGCCGCATTAGCGCCGCAGTCTTATGCCTTTTTTGGTTTATGCCCTATCTTGATGTACGTTTTAGTTCAGAGAATATGGCAGGTTTAAGTTTTATGGCTTCCCTGTTATTCATCCCTGATATTTTTAAAGCTCAAAAATTCAATGCTTCTTTTAAATCCTTGTTTGGTTTAGGTTTCGGTCTAGCTTGTTCATTTTATTTCCGGTTTCAAATAGCCTTTTCTATCATTGGTGTGCTGCTGTGGCTATTGTGGTATTTAAACTCCAAATTCAAATCTTATTTTTATATCTTCATCGGTGCAGCAACAGCAGTTTTTTTTCAACTACTGATTGACCGATGGTTTTATGGCGATTGGGTATTATCACCCTTAAGATACTATCAAGCCAATATCGTAAGAGATGCTGCCTCAACTTATGG
>JBDHYE010000016.1:0-11205 GCA_039811245.1 Chitinophagaceae bacterium
AATGGATATATCTCAAAAGAATTACTCTTAGCTCAGCAAATGCCTTCAGAGGCTTATTTCTACCTCTGTGGCCCTGACCCTATGATGCAAGCTGTAGAAAAAATATTAAGTGATATGGGTATCGCTAATGACAAAATAATTAAAGAAGCTTTTTAATACTTAAATTATAAATCAAACTTCAAATAACATAAAGAGCTCATCAAAAACTGATGAGCTCTTTTTCAATAGAGTGTTATTCCAATTAATCTATCTTAATGATTTTTTCAACACCTATAAATTCTTTAGTTGAAGCATTAAATATTTTCAACAAATAAGTACCAGAAGAAAGTCTATCTAGTGAAATCGTCTTAGGAATATGGCTGTTCAAAACGACTCTACCTACTAAGTCTGTCATTATTATATCAATATCAACAGGCGCTTCTATTGTAAGCCAATTATGGGTAGGGTTCGGATAAATCTTTATTGCTTCTAATTGAACTTGTGCAATCTGAGTTGGCAATTCAATCAATACAGTATCCGAATTATTAATACAACCATTTGAATCCGTAACTTCAACAAAATAGCTTCCGCTAGTTTTCGCAATAGCATAATAATCATTTGAACCCATTAGGGCTTTATTATTAAAATACCATTGATAATACCTATAAATATTAGCCACTTCTAACTTTGGTTTTGTAACTACAATGCTTGGCTTAATCGGACGAGGGTAATAACTCAATATAGCAGCGTTAGTAGTATCAATACAGCCATAATTATTAGTGACTCTAACCGTATAAATACCCGGCAAGTTAACATTCCTTAAATTAGATTTTAAACTTAATGGCGTCATAATTACATTTTCTTTCATATACTCAAATGTGTAACTTACAAAACCCGGATGACAGGTTAATAATGCGCTACCCTCTTCGCAAATCTTAAGCTCTGTAGGACTTAAAGTAGGCAATTTTGAGCTATCTTTATACACCATAACTTCTGCTCTATTTTTACAACCAAAAGTATCCCATACGGTAAGCCCCCATTTATTCATAGTCCCTACAGAGGTAGTATCTTTATCTCTTGAACTAATGGCAACACCACTACTATCCCAAAGGTATAATTTTGCAGTGGGAGCTATCCCCTTCAACAATACAGTTAGATTTTTACAAAAAATAAAACCGTAGGGTGAGCCTGAAATAATATTTACAGATGGAGAAGGATTCACATTGACCACAAGGCTCTCACGGCTGCCTTCGCAAGCATCACTATTGGTCTGACTAACATAATATGTTTTTGTACCTACAGAATCTGTTTTAGGTATAATGCTGCTATAGCTTGTACCTAATAATGCACTATAATACCATTTCAAGTTCATACCCGTAGCACTTAATGCACTTGCTGGCACATCTTTACATAGATTTAACGGACTTACAACAATGGGTTTTGAAGGTCTATTTTTAACAACAATATTCCTTATTGTAGAACTACTACATTGATATGCGTCGGTTACTTTTACACTATAACTACTCGATACTAATGGTACAACACTAATTGAGCTAGTAGCATCACTTGTGCTCCACAAATAACTCACTCCACCACTAGCAGTAATGATAACCGTATCACCCACACATAGTATAGCATCATTATTAGCAACACCTGAACTTTCAATAACAGAAGTGCTAGCTGTAGGTAAGGCTCTAACATTGATTGTTTGACTTACTAAACCATTGCAATAATTTACATCTTTAATGGTAACAGAATATGTTGTCGTACTGGTAGGATAAACCGTTATACTTGATGAAGTACTACCTGTACTCCAAGTATAACCAGAGGCTGCACTTGCCTCTAAGCGTACACTGTCCCCTCTACAAATAGTACCATCATTAGCAGATAAACTTGAAGTTTCATACACACTAACTGTTGGACTAGGCAAAGGATTTACGGTGATGGTCTGACTTGTACTTGATGAACATTTATTAGCATCGGTAACAGTTACTAAATAAGTAGTAGTGCTAGAAGGTGATACCAAGATAGTGCTACTAGTAGCTCCAGTACTCCACAAATAACTTGTGCCTCCTGAACCTAATAAGGAAACAGTTGCTCCGGAACAAATAACTCCGTCATTATTAGTTGTACCTGAGCTTTCGCTTACATTTATTCCTGCAAGTGGTAAATTGTTTACAGTCATTGTTCTACTCACACTATCGATACAGCCTGCTGAATTGGTAAGTTTTACGGTGTATTTTGTAGTACTCGTCGGACTAACAGATATTGAAGACGTTGTAGCTCCAGTACTCCAAACGGCTGTACCTGTCCCACTACCCTCAGTGAGTGTAATTGTTGCCCCTTTACAAATTATAGAATCGTTATTTGCAACACCCGATGTTTCGTTGATTAACATTGTAGGTGTAGGTAATCTATTTACTGTAATATTCTTTGTTGCTGTACATCCTGAACTATTGGTGTAAGTAATTGTTGTTGTACCACCTCCTATTCCAGCTACTACTCCACTAGCATCTACAGTAGCGATACTAGTGTTAGATGACAGCCAAGGGCTAGTAACAGCAGGTGTTCCAGACCCAGTAAGCGTAATGTTTTGCCCAACACAAACAGCACTAGAACCACTAATAATAGGTAATGGGTTAATGTATATTGTAGTGCTATCATTTATAGTATTCCCACAATTATCTTGTATAGCACAATAGATTTTTTGATTACCACTTGTAGCAAAAGTATAGCTTAAACTATCTAAACCTAAGCCTGATGCTATTGGACTACCTCCATAAGTTAGACTCCATGAAAAATTGTAGCTAGGAACCCCATAATGCACATTGGCTCTAAATTTTATAGGGTTTCCAATACAAAAGGCAGTAGGGTCAACACTTATCGATGGACTATTAGCAAATTCAACAGTATGGGCTGTAATGGTATATACAATAGGGCTATATGGGCCAATACAAGTGGCATCTGTACAAACCGCAGCTGTACTTCCTTTACACGAACGATAAAGTCTATACCCTAAATTGATACTTTGATCTGTACAGGCTGGTACTGCATAGCAAGTTTTAGGAATATAAGATGTACTAATCATATAAACAGTACCATAAGCATAACCTGGGTAAGCACCTGAAGTAACATATATAACTGGAGGAACACAAGTACCTATTACCGGTCTAGCTGCACCATCAGATACATAACATGGCGAACTACCACTCCAAGTAATGTAAATTGAAATTTCTTTAACAGTAGTATTAGCAGGTATGGTGCCTGTAGTATTAAAATAACAATAATTAGTAAAAGTGCAAGTACTGTTATAAGCAGAACCAGTAATGGCACTAGTAGCTAAGGTAGTAGTTGTCGTAACTGAAGGATCTATCAATACACCTTCTTTTTCATGTTTTTTTAAATAGCTTACAGGGATTAGCATACCTAAAACTTGAGGCGCTTCTAATTGATATGCTATATCTTCAATATGGGCATCTCCCCCACCAATAGGATGCATAAATGCCTTGTTGATACTTAAAATATCTTTCCCCTCTTTTACTAATTGAACCTTACCAACGCCTTTCATCGTTGCTTTATCAAATTGCAAATTGGCATTAATATGATTTTCAAAATGATCTTCCAAAATAAGTTGATCATAACTAGTATATTTTAAGCTGTGTACTTTAAATTGTGTTTTAATAGCACCTTTACTTACCAATAACTCAGCATCGATACCAGGGAAAATTTCTTTAATAGCGGCGCCATCTTCGCCAACGGTATAACTTGACCAATTCGCATCGGCCAACTTTGTTTTCACTCCGGCTTTAACTCCATACAAGACCCAACGGTTAAAATCAATTTTACCATCTATGGTTTCAATAAAAGATGTTTGCTCTTTGGTGTTAATACCTACAGGCTCCAATTGCTCATTTGCAGCATATAACCCGTCTTTAACAAACTGTAGATGAGTATTAATAGGCTCCCATTGACCATTTTTCTTATAATGTATATCGCCAATGGCTTGGACAATATAGATTTGATGAGCATCTAATAAATCTCTATATCTTGTACCTGATGCGCTTCGATATGCGATCAATTCTTCACTATGTGCGTTAGGTTTATATTTATCTTTTTCATGTGCCGGAAAACTAATATAGTTATAAGGTTTCGAGTTAAGTGCAACTTGCCTTTCAGAATTAGCTGTTGGCGTACTAGCACTGTTTTGGGCACTAATTTTATTGTTTTGAAACAATAAAATTAAAAATGCTAAATATAACTTTTGCATAACTTATGGTTTTTTTGTTATGCAAATCTAATGTTAAATTTTTTATTTAATATAAAAATATTTAAACTAATTTTTCAGAAATAGTTTTTACAAATAGGTCAAGATCTTCTTGCTCTGAAAGATTAAAGCGCTTTTTCAATCGGTAACGGTTCTTTTTGACACTCGCTTGTGATATACCTAGCATATCTGCAATCTCATTATTACTAATATTAAGTTTTATTAATAAAAATTGTCGTTCTTCTGCCGGCGCTAATGTAGGATATGCAGCACGCAGCCTTTGAATAAAGCCAGGATAAACTTTATCAAAATGGATTTTAAATTGCCGCCAATCTTCTTCTGTAAGAATTTTGAATTGATATAAATTACTTAACTCTTCGTTATCTTCTGCTAATATCGGCTCTGGTTGAGCTTTTGCTACTTGGCTTTGTGTCAGTTGCTCTTCTAAGCTGGCTATAAGCTTATTTTTATTCAATATACTCTGCGTAAATGCATTTAGAGCATCTTGATTGGCGTTTAATTCTAATTGCACTTTCTCAACCATTAAGCTATTTTTCTTAGCCGTATTTTTTGCATTACGGTAAAATAAAATACCTATCAAACTTACTGAAACAAGCAAAATGAGATATACAATTTTTTTAGTAGTTTCCAATTTTTGTGCAGCCTTTAATTGCTCTATTTGTGCTTCTTTTTTATGACTTTCATATTTGATGTGGAGTTCATTTATAGTTTTTGTTTTATCAATATTGTATAAACTATCCGACCAAGATTTATAATTTTTATAAGCTTCTAAGGCAGCATCCAGTTTACCTTGTTTCTTATATATAGAATATAATTTTTTATTGGCATTGGCTAAAGCATCAATCTGTACTTGTGCAGTAGCTTGTTCCACTACCTGATTTAAATACTGAATGGCTTTAGCATCATCACCCAGTTTCCAATAACAATAGGCTAAATTTTGTTTTATAATCGGTATTTGTCGTTCATCTTTTGAATTCATCATCATCTGCAATGCGGTATCTAAAGCTTGTGCGGCTTTATCCCATTGCCCTAATGACATATAGCTTAATGATAAATTATTCTGACTTTCGGCTATACCCCGCATATCGTTTAAATATTTACGATTTTCTAATGATGCATATCCAATTTTAAGAGCACTATCATAATTGCCAATATTATAATACAAGGTAGCCAATACCGATTGGGTGTAGGCGCTTTGTGCCGTGTTTTTATGACTTTCAAAATATTGTAGGCATTTTTGGGCATTGGCTATAGCTTTTTCATGCTCTTTCTGATAATAAAAATCTATTGCAATCTCTACTTGTGTTTGATAAATATTAAAAGAGTCTTTTTGTTTCTCAAAAATATTTAATGCTTCTAAATGTGCATTCAAGGCACTATCATATTGTCCTAAATAAATAAAATTAGAACCATAGCTACGGAGTAATGCTGCTTTTGTTGCTTCATCGGTAGGATTTTTTGACACAAGTTTTAACGCTGCTCTAAAAGCATTATTGGCAGCAGGATATTGTGCATCAAAGTTGAGTAAATAGGCCTCTGTCTGTTTAAGTAATATTTGATAAGCAGCATTATTAATATTATTTTTATTAAAATAAGCAAAATGTTGCTTTATAACATCTATTTGATTTTGCTCTTTTAAGGCTTCAAAAAGCTGTTTGTAACAAGCTACAAATTCTTGTGTCGGTTTATCTTTATTACGATTATAGTTGTTAAGTGCATTCAATGTATCTAGGCTACATTGATACTTTTGAGTCTTATCTTGTTTTGATGTTTTATTTTGACAAGATAGTTGACACATACCCAATAATATTGTCATTAAAAAAATAGATATAACTCTTATGGTTTTTCTTTTCATTCTAATAAACGATAGTAAAAAGGTTGGGTAAAAAGCGACCATTTTTATTGTTAAAATGCATTTGTCCACCCTTTTGCCCCCCATTTTAACTGCAAAAGTACGCTTGTCCGCCTAATTGTATTCATATTTTTACTAACCTACTAGCTAATTTTGTGGTCTATTAATCCGTAACCAAAATTTTTTAATTCAAAAATCAATTTTTATGAAATCACTAAAATTTGCATTGTTAGCATTTGCATTGCTTGCAAAAACATCGGCACAAGCTCAAATCACAAGTGCCAGTCCTTATTGTGCAGCTGGATATGATGATGGTTTTATGCCAGTAGATCATTATATCTCAAAAGTAAGCATAGGAACTTTATCTAATTCTACAGGTACAACACAATATGCAGCACCACATTATGCTTATTATAATACCCTTACAGCTCCAGATTTAGAGCAAGGCAAATCATATACCTTGTCGGTATCTCACGATGGAGGAGTATCTATACACTATGTAGCAGTATTTATAGATTTCAATGGTGATAAAGATTTTGATGATGCTGGAGAAATGGTATTAAATCAAAATATAGATAAAGGCACTGTAACAAATCCTTCTACCATCTCTGTAAGCATACCCAGTACAGCTACCGTAGGGATAACCCGTATGCGTGTAATGGTGTTTGAAGACGATGATTTTACATTTGGCACAATGCCTAGTCCTGCACCTAGACCTTGTACCGCAGATGCTACAGGCAGTTTTGACTGGGGAGAAACAGAAGATTATAATGTAAACATTACTAAACCCGGTGGTGGACCTGGTCCTGGACCTGGTACTAGCGCTGCACCTGTGGCTAAATTTGGAGCTACACCATTAATTGGTACTTTATCTACCAACTTTGTATTTAGCGATAGCAGCACCAATACACCTACAAGCTGGTCTTGGAGCTTTAGCCCTAATAATGCTATTTATCAACCTGGTTCAAACAACAGCTCTAAAAACCCAATGGTTAAATTCTCTGCCAACGGATACTATACTGTAAAACTAAAAGTATCCAATGCTAAAGGTGCCGACTCAATAACTAAAAATAACCTTATTAAAGTAGGTACTACAGGTATTGAAGAAATCCATAGTGGCAATAACCCTGTTATCTATCCTAACCCTGCCAATAATGTACTATACATTTATAATTACGAACAAGTAAAAAGTATTGTAATAGTTGATATGTTAGGAAAGCAACTGTTGTCAACACAAACAGTAAAGGATCAAATCGCTATTGATGCATTAAACAGTGGCATGTACTTTATCCGTCTCAACTTAAGCGATGGTACATCTGTTACTCAAAAATTCAATGTAGTAAAATAAAATTGTTTTTTGTTTTAAAAGGTGAGGGCTCACTCTTCGGAGTGGGCTTTTTTTATACCTTAAAACTTTTATGTAATCGTAACATCAACGTTGAAATAAGAAAAAGCGTTTTATAAATACAGTATTTATAAAACGCTTTAAAATTTTAAATTGTAGTACGATGAATAAAAAAGCACTACCCAATAAAACGAATAGACAGTTGCTGTTTAATGTTTAAAATGGCGTACCCCTGTTAATACCATTACCATATTATTTTCTTGACAATAGTTTATTGAGTCTTGATCTCTCACAGAACCTCCCGGCTGTATCATAGTATCGATACCTTGGGCATGAGCCATCTTAACACAATCATCAAATGGGAAAAAGGCATCTGATGCCAAAACAGCACCTTTCAAATCAAATTTAAATTGAGAAGCTTTTTCAATAGCCTGTCTAAGGGCATCAATACGGCTAGTTTGTCCACAACCTTTACCAATCATCTGTTGATTCTTTACTAAAACTATAGCGTTTGATTTTAAGTGTTTGCAAAGAATATTGGCAAAAATCAAATCTTGTTTTTCTGCTTCGGTGGCTGGTCTAGCCCCTGCATCATTCCACTGAGTATAGTTAATGGTATCGGGCTCTTGATACAAAGTACCTTTTAAAATGGCTTTTTGATTTTTATAACCACTCAATGCTTCTTTTTGTTGTAAAAGAATTCTGTTTTTCTTTGATTTCAGTAAGGCTAATGCTTCAGGACTAAAATCGGGAGCAATTAATACTTCAAAAAATATTTCGTTGATTTTTTCAGCTGTACTTAAATCAATAGCGGTATTGGTAGCTAATACCCCTCCAAAGGCACTCTCTGGGTCTCCTGCAAGAGCGGCATCCCAAGCGGCACTTAAGCTGCTACGAATAGCAGCACCACATACATTGGTATGCTTAATAATAGCAAAAAAAGTACCTTCAACCTCAGTTAATAATTGGCAGGCAGCATCTACATCTACTAGGTTATTATAGGATAATTCTTTGCCATTTAACTGACTAAACAAGTTTTGTAAATTGCCTTCAAAATAGGCAGCCTGATGAGGATTTTCACCATATCTTAATACTTGTTTGCTTACATTAAAATAATTGGATATTGCTCTATCGTAATGCAGACACTCTTCAAAAGCCGCAGCAGCATATAGCTTACGTTGTTCAATTGTAGTGGAAGAATTTTGAGTGTTGATTATTTTTAAAAAATCAGGATATTGATTTCTTGATGCTACAATGCATACATCTTTATAATTTTTGGCTGCTGCACGGATTAATGAAACACCACCAATATCTATTTTTTCAATAATTTTTTGTTCTTCGTTGGTTTGTGCTAAGGTCTCTTCAAAGGGATATAAATCTACGATTACTAGATCAAAATAGGGAATTTCAAATGCTGCCATTTGAGCTTGATCTTCAGGCTGCTCTCTGCGTGCTAATATTCCGCCAAACACCTTTGGGTGAAGGGTTTTAACTCTTCCTCCCAAAATTGATGGGTATGCGGTAAGCTGCTCTACACTATGACAAGGTAATGATAAGGATTCTATAAATTGTTGTGTTCCACCAGTAGAATACAACTGTACGCCATCTTGATGCAATTGTTTTACGATAGGTTCTAAACCATCTTTATAAAAAACCGATATAAGTGCCGATTGGATTTTGCGCTGCATAAATTTATTTTAATGTCTTTGAAAAATTAGAGCGCAAAGGTAAAATTATAGCAAGTGATTGCCAAATAATTAGTCTTTTACTCCATTCTGAAGCTCTTCTAACATTTTTTGGTAGGTTTCTTTATCATTTGCCCAACCTAAACTGCTGATTTTTGTCCAACAGATTAAAAAATCATGAACACTAGCATAATACACTTCAATATCATTAGTTGTTACAATTCTTATTAAGCCCTTATCCGATACTTGAAACGAAAACAGATAAACTTGGTTAGGTACTAAGCCTTTATCTTCACTCAGTGCTGTGGCACTAATTAATTGTGTTGTCATTGCTGCCATAATAGGGCAAAGTTAGTATTTGTAACGCTATAATTTTTATTTCACCTCAAACCATAAGGGTTTTAAGTTATCGGCATCACCATTATAATTGATACAGATTTCTTCTCCAGCGGCAATATCTTTTACTGCAATAATCCGTATCAGTTGCTGCTCATAATCCATAAAATATTCTGCATTACTGTGGTAATGATGATTATAAATAGGCACATAACCTAAAGCCATAATGCATTGAGAGGTTCCCTCTGGTGTCCATTCAAATATATAATCGTGTAATTTGGTTTGGTCAATAAGCACTCTTTCTTGAGCGCTTAATACTATTACAGGTGCTTCTTCAATCCAATCGCCCGATGAGATGGCCTCTAAAGCACAAACTCCGCGCCCTCTTTGAGGACTCTCTTTAATATGTAAGGATACAAAAAACATTAACGTTACAAAATGGCTAAAATACTTCTATTTTATAAAAAGTACTAATAAAAAATGCGTGTTAAAAATAATGAATATTAAGATATTAGCTTTGGTCAAATAAATTAAAAAAGGTATAACAAACAGAATTGTTTATTCTTAAAAACAATAGTAATTTTAACGCATGAAAAAGATAATCCTAAGCACATTAGTAGCAGGAATTGCACTATTAGCCGCCTGCCATAGTAGTAAAAAAACAAGCAGCAATACTGCTTCAAAACCCGCCAATGGCGTATATGCTCCTGGTGAAGCAGAATTGGCAGCTATTAAAAAACAAGACCCTGAAATGAGCATGGGTAAGTTACAAGAAGGCTATACGCTTTATACAGGTATCTCTTGTACGAAATGCCATGGTGCAAAAAATATCTATCAATATTCTGAAACAGAATGGAAATGGCTAAAAAAGCAAAAATCAACGACCTTCAAAAAGATGCTGTATATAAGTATGTACTGGCTATCAAAGCAGCTAAACATTCTTAGAAAAATTGATGAAGATTACAAATTAGAAATGCCGGTAAACTTTTAATAAAGCTACCGGCATTTTTTTTGTTGATGATTAAATAGTTTACTGCATACTTTGCAATACTAACTCAGCAATATCTAATACTTGTACTGCCTCTTCTTTCTCTTTATTTTTAACACCATCTACCAGCATTGTAGTACAAAATGGACAATTAGCAGCTATGATACTTGCCCCAGTTTCTAAGGCTTCTTCTGTGCGTTTATAATTAATTCGAGTAGTCCCTTTCTCTTCTTCTTTAAACATTTGTGCACCACCTGCACCACAACACAAACCCTTACTCTTACAGCTTTTCATTTCTACTAGTTCTGCATCTATAGCTTCTAGCACTGCACGTGGAGCTTCATACACTCCATTGGCTCTGCCTAGATAGCAACTATCATGATAAGTTATTTTTTTACCTTTAAATGCACCTCCTTCTTTCATCACAATTTTACCGGCAGCAATCAACTCGTTAATAAATACAGTATGATGTACCACCTCATAAGTACCCCCTAAAGCAGGATATTCATTCTTGATCACATTAAAACAATGCGGACAGGCGGTTACAATTTTCTTAACTCCATATCCATTTAAAATTTGAATATTGTTATACGCCATCATTTGAAACAAAAATTCGTTTCCGGCTCTACGGGCAGGGTCGCCGGTACACATTTCTTCTTTACCTAGTATGGCAAAAGAGATTCCTACTTTATTTAAAATGCTAACAAATGCTTTTGTAATTTTTTGAGCTCTTTG
>JBDHYE010000017.1:0-10962 GCA_039811245.1 Chitinophagaceae bacterium
ATTCTTATTTTACCTCTGTAAAGTAATACAGCTTTAGGGCGCGCATTATAACCTGCATATCTTGGGTCATCATTGGGGTAGTAACGATATACTTTAACTTCGTGATTGCCGGGAGGGATATTGCCTAAAGTAAGCGTTTTGCCAAATTTCTGATAATGCCTGCCGTCCATAACAACAGTTAATAGTCGGTTGTTTCTAAGCTTAAACTGTATGCTGCTATTTCTATTCCCTTGGTTTTGAGCAGGACTCAAATGACTGAAAAAAAGTAGAGAAATTAGCAATAAGACATGTTTCATAATCGAATAATTTTTGAATGAATGTATAGTTTTAGACTATTTAATGGGAAGCTTGTTTAAGCCCTAAAGTATTTTAACAGGAGCTTTTAAAATCGAACAAATGATACCGGCAGAAACAGCTGCGTTTAAAGACTCTGCGCCACCCATTTTAGGAATGCTGAGTGCATGGTCGGCTAATTTTATAAGCATTGGGTCAAGACCATTTGATTCATTACCTATGAGTATGATGCCTTCTTTTTGCGAAGCATAGTGATACACACTTTCTGCACCCAATACACAAGCATAAGCTTTGCTTTTACTTTTTTGAATAAAAGCAGCTAAATCTTGATGTTCAAAAATATGCACTCTAAGATGTGCTCCCATTGCTGCTTGAATCACCTTTGGGTTGTACACATCTACACAGTTATTGCTACAAATTACTTGAGGCACACCAAACCAGTCGGCAATTCTCAAAATAGTGCCCATATTACCTGGGTCTTTAATTTGGTCTAAAGCAAAACTCCAAATCGGGTCATAATTTATAGTTGGTGCTTGAGTGTCAAAAGGAACTACGGCTAATACACTATGGGCTGTTTTTAAAGCTGATAGTTGCTGTAGTTCTTCTGCTGTTACACTTACTATTTGCTCTATATTTCCCTTATGTAACAGCGCTTTATTTTCTATTATCCATTCTTCTAAAGCGACCAATATTTTTATTTTAGGAGCAGCTTCTACCCATTCCATTACAATTTTTTCACCTTCGATTAAAAAACTTTTATTTTCTTTACGAAATTTTTGCAATGCTAAGGAGCGAATGTATTTATTTTGCGTTTTACTAAGCATGGAGTTGCAAAAATAATTGAAATGCGATAATAACTTAATGAAGCACCAAATCAATAAAAAATATTTTTTAGTACCATCATTTTGGGCTGCATTACTATTGAGTTGTTTTTTGTTGTCCTGCAATTCTACGAAATATGTTTTAAAAGATCAGCATTTATTAAGATCGAATCATCTGAATATTAAATCTGATAAAACTATTACAAATAAAGGTGTTTTAGAAGATCAACTCAATTTATTAGTGGTACAAAAACCGAATACTTATTGGAGTGGTTTGATTCCATTTAAGTTAATAAAGTATAACTGGAGTGCCGAAAAATATGAAGAGAATCCCAATCTAGATTTGCCTAAATCTTTAGAGCGACCTGTAATTTATGATAGTGCTTTACAAAAAAGAAGCACTGAAAACATGCGCAACTTCTTGCAAAATCAAGGCTATTTTAGAGCACAGGTTGAAGATGATGTGCATTTTAAAGGGAAAAAAGCAGCAGCAAATTATAACATCAACACCGGCCCAAGTTATTGGATACATGATTTAAGCTACCAAATTAATAATCCAAGTATTGCAAGTATTGTACAGGCGGCTCAATCTAAAACTTTATTAAAACCCGAAACCCCTTATACCAAAACACTTTTAGACGAAGAACGAAGTAGAATCATTATACTCCTTCAAAATGAAGGGTATTATAAATTTTCACAAGAGAATGTAAGCTTTGAATTAGACACTTTTGATAAAAAAACCTTTCGTAACAATGAAAATTTGTTTGAAAGTGCTATCAATTTTGTAACCCTTCAGAAACAGCAAAAACGCTTATCGGTAGATATTAAGATTATTATAAGCGATACTTTAAGTAAAGATTCTTATCAGAAATATACTATTGGAAAGATTATTGTATTCCCCGATTTTATTGATAGAAGCCTGGCTTTTGACTCAAATATGATTGTTGAAAACTATGATGGTCTTGTATTTCGATATAAAAACTATTATGTACGAGAGGCCGTTCTAGCTAAGAAAATATTTATCCGCAAAGGAGATACTTATTCTAAAACAAATCATGAACAAACACTCAACAGGTTAAATGAATTGGGTATTTTTCAAATGGTTAATATTTATTTTGTTGAAGATACCACTCAGAAAGAACAAAAACGCTTAAACTGTTACGTAACCATGTATCCTTCAAAAGGGAAAGATTTTATCACATCTTTTGAAATGGCTAACTCTGTTACCTATTGGTTAGGAAATTCTCTTGGGGTAACTTATAGGAATAAAAATTTCTTTAAGGGGGCAAATTTGTTGTCTATCGCTGCAACAGGTGGGGTAGAGATGAATTATTATGATAGTGTAGGGAACACGATCATAGAGCATTTGAAAAAACAAAGTACCAATTTTGGTTTGAATGGCTCACTGTTGTTTCCTAAATTTATTAGTCCTTATATCCCAAAATGGATGGACAATAAAAATTTGCCCAACACCCAACTGGTCTTAGGTTTAAGCATACTTGACCGGATCAATCTGTTTAGACTTACCAATATTTTTAGCTCTTTTTCATATAATTGGCGTCCAACCCTAACTCAAACTTGGGATCTAAGCCCTGCTTTTGCCAATATTGTACTGCCTAAAATCTCTCCTCAATTTCAATCTAGTTTAGATTCTAACAGTTACCTCCGTAATACTTACCGTAGAACCTTAATAGAAGGGGAGAATATAGCTTACACCTATACCGATCAAGCTAAAAAAATGAACCGAAATTATAATTATATCAGAGTAGGTTTTGAAGAAGCCGGTTTACTCTTATCTGGAATAAATAGCTTACAAAAAAGTATTAAAAATAATAATGGCTTTATTTATGATCAATACACCAAATTTGACATTGATGCACGCAGGTATTTTAATGCCCGTAGGTCATTAATGGCATTACGTTTTTTAGCGGGTATTGGTGTTCCTTATGGCGAGTCGAAAACATTACCCTATATTAAACAATATTTTGTAGGAGGCCCCTATAGTATTCGTGGTTGGCGCCCACGTACATTAGGTCCACAAAGTAATAGCAGCAAAACAGACTCTTTAAATGTAGATAGAACCGGAGACATCAAACTTGAAATGAATGCAGAGTATCGTTTTGATATGATCCAATTATTTTCTGGAACCTTGCAGTTAAATGGTGCACTTTTTGCCGATGCGGGCAATGTATGGTTATCTAAGAAAGACCCTGAAACACCAGGTGGCAATCTAGATATTAGTCGTTTTGGGCATGATATAGCCGTTAGTACTGGAGCAGGTTTAAGAGTTATTGTAGCAGAGTTTTTTACAATACGTTTAGATGCTGCATTCCCAATTAAAAAGCCTTATGTGCCTGCTAATAATGGTTGGGTACTCAACCAAGTTGATTTATCAGACCGTTCTTGGCGCAATAAAAATGTAGTACTTAACGTTGCTATAGGTATGCCATTCTAAAATGATCATTATGAAAACAAACTCAAAATTACTAATTGCATTCGCTTTATTAAGCTTTAGCCTAGCATGCAATAAATCTAAAACATCAACCAACTCATGTGCTCAAACAGCCTGTACAATGGAGTTTAGAATGATTCAAGTACAAGTAGAAGATGCTTTAGGAAATGCTGTAGTCTTAGACAGTTTACGAGTGTTAGACCCTTCTAACAAGGTGCTCCATGTTCAAACGAGCTATCAAATTCCACACGAAAAATCATATACTTTAATAGATGATACACATTTTTCAAAAATCGAAAAATTTAAGAATACAATTATAACTGCTCAGTTTTTTAAAGGCGCTTCAATATTAAAAGAGCAGAAATACACGGTTAGTGCAGATTGTTGTCATATCCAACTTGTTGATGGTCCTTCTAAAGTAATCTTACCTTAATCTTGTATTACTGCAATATCCAATAATATTCTTTGAGCATTAGCATTTTAATAATGAAATGTGTTTTTATACTATAGTATTATTGAATAGCTTTGCGTAATGAGTGTTTTTGTTTTCAGTCTAGTCTTATTTGTTTGTGCTATTCTAGCCGGACTGGTTGGTGCCTTGACGGGCTTAGGCGGGGGCATTATTATCGTGCCACTACTTACATTAGGTTTTGGTATCCCTATGAAATATGCTGTAGCTTGTTCTTTAATCTCTGTTATTGGTACATCAAGTGGTGCTGCAGCAGCCTTTGTAAAAGAGGGTATTACTAATATGAAAATGGGTATGTTTTTACAAATAGCTACATCATTGGGTGCGGTATTGGGTGCGGTTATTGTAATCTTTGTTAACGTGCCTGTAGATATTTTAGGTATCATTTTTGGAGTAGTGCTCATTATTACAGCAATACTTACTGCACAAAAAAAACCAGACCACTTAGAGCCTATTATTGAGGGCTCACTTGAGCATAAATTACAGCTATACGGTACTTATCCTAAAGGGAATGAACTCATTGAGTATGGCTCAAAACATGCTATTTTAGGTTCTTTTATAATGACGGTTGCAGGTTTTCTATCGGGGCTATTAGGTGTAGGGGGTGGTGTGTTTAAAGTGCTTGCAATGGATAATGTAATGCGTTTACCCTTTAAAGTATCTACTACTACCAGCAATTTTATGATAGGAGTTACAGCATTAGCCAGTGCTATTATATATTTTGCTAATGGTTATGTTATTGCTTATATCACAGCTCCTGTTTTAACGGGTATTATTTTAGGCGCTATACTCGGTTCAAAAATTTTAATCAAGGTCAATGTACAATTACTCAAAAAGATTTTTGCAGTTATCGTAGCCATTATTGCTGTGTATATGGTATATAATGGATATGTAGGTAATTTTTCAAAACCTAAAATTTCATAAGGATTATGCAGCAAGATACATCTAAAGCATCTGATAAAGATTTAGAAATCATCATCGGTAATACGCTACGATGGGGTGTTTGGCTCTCTTTTTTTGTAACCATTTTTGGCTTGCTTTTATCATTTTTTCAAACAGGAAAAACAGCACCATTACTTTCTAAACCTCCTAAATTTTCCTTTCAAATCTTATGGCAAGGGCTACTTCAATTTGATCCGTATCAAATTATGATGCTTGGAATATTAATTTTAGTGCTTACACCACTCTTAAGAGTAGTTTTTGGTTTATTAGGGTATATCAAAGAAAAGAATCGTTTATATGTAGTTATAACACTACTAGTTTTAATCATAATTGGGATTAGTATGTTATTAGGTGCAAAACATTAAGTGTTTATTTTAATCGCAGTTGCATTCCCATTCTTTATTTAAGTCTATACAGGTTACTATAGTTAATTCCTCTTTACAAGGCCCATCACGGCTATTCCCTTCAAGGGCATATTTTTTTGAACAATCATCTTTTTGTAAGCTGCTCTTTTTATAATTGATTGTTCCTTTCTTAAGTACTTCTAGTATTTCTTGTTTGCTGATACTCCTACATTCCATTCTGCATAAGGCATGTTTAGAATAGTTTATATGTGCTGGGTTTCTATTTAAACCTCTTGAACTAACAGTTTGATTTTTTTGTTGTGTTACACTTTGCTCTTGTGCGCTCGAATCTTGATGATTACAGCTTTTATTGATCCATAGGCTAAGCAATAACAAAAGGAGTATAAAAATATAAGGTGCAAGTTTTTTAAGCATAGAATTCCGAAAGAGATTTATTATCGTTTACAAATTTATCAATTCAACGTGTATTTTTGTGCTTTAAATTGAAAATGCATTGCTGTTTAATTCCTTCGCTTACTTAATTTTTTTACCTATTGTCTTTATTTTATATTGGACACTGGCTCAGCGAAAACTAAGTTATCAAAACATTCTATTACTCATAGCAGGTTATGTATTTTATGCTTGGTGGAGTTATAAGTTTTTAGCCTTATTGTTTTTAAGCACTTTTTTAGATTATGCTTATGGTTTTGGTGTAGCATCTGATAATAAGAAAAAAGCTAAGCTTTTTTTGTGGTTAAGCGTAATTAATAATTTAGGTATTCTTGCCCTGTTTAAGTATTATGATTTTTTTGTCATTGAGGCTCAAAAATTACTTCAACATATAGGCTGGAATATGCAACCTGCCCTACTGGAATGGGTATTGCCTGTGGGTATTTCGTTTTATACATTTCATGGCATGTCTTATGTGTTTGATATTTACAGAGCACAGCAAAAACCAATTAAAAGCTTTGCAGATTATGCTGTTTTTGTTAGTTTCTTCCCCTTGTTGGTTGCCGGTCCAATAGAACGAGCACACCATTTATTACCTCAAATCCAACGTAAACGAGTATTTAATTATACTCAAGCCGTAGAAGGTTTAAGATTAATCCTTTGGGGTATGTTTAAAAAAGTAGTGATTGCAGATCAGCTGGCACTTAGGGTCAATGAAATTTATGAGAGATATCCTGAACAAAACGGCTTTACTTTAGTGCTAGGCATCATAGGTTTTGCATTTCAAATCTATGGTGACTTTAGTGGTTATACCGACATTGCTTTAGGTTCTGCTAAGCTCTTGGGTTTTGAGCTATTAAGCAATTTTAAGTTTCCTTATTTTTCAAGGAATGTAGCAGAGTTTTGGAACCGCTGGCATATCTCTTTATCCTCTTGGTTTAGAGATTATGTTTATATCCCTTTGGGCGGCTCTAGAGAGGGTAAAACTAAAACGATAAGAAATATTTTTATCATTTTTATCCTAAGCGGATTATGGCATGGTGCTAACAAAACATTCATTGTATGGGGTTTTTTACATGCTTGTGGATTTTTACCACTTTATCTGTTTGCTCAAAATAAAAAATATGCCAAAACTGTTGTTGCCGCAAACAAATTATTACCATCTATAAAAGAGCTCCTTCAAATGCTTGCCACATTTGTATTTGTAAGTATTGCATGGGTATTTTTTAGAGCACCTACACTGCACATGGCAGTAGCATATTTAAGCCGTATGTGTAGTGATATTTATCAATATCCCAAACAATTTTTACAAATCCCTTATGGCATATCCATCTTAGCTTATGTAGTGCCATTATTACTTGCCGATTGGTATTTAAGACGCGATGAGCGTGTGCTAAAAGTGCCCCAAAACAAGCTGCTCCGATATACACTTTATGCTGTACTGATGTTTTTTACCTTGTATTATTTAGACTTATTCTCTGATGGTAAAAAGATTGATTTTATTTATTTCCAATTTTAAGTTATGAAAAAATTTATTTTAAAAGCGTCACTTTTTATTGGCATTATTTTGAGCATCAACCTCGTTATGGGTTTTGTTAGGTTACAGCTAAAAGATGAAATCACTTACCGCAGAAATCAGCAAGCCAAATGTGTTACCATTAATCAATATGTGGGTAGAGCAGATACTCAAATGTATTTAAAAACAGTAACCGACTTACGACTTGACTCTATTGCATTGCCTTTAGGTATTCATCGTATTTATGATGCTTATGGTTTTAGTAATGCATTTCCCAATAAGGCTCCAAAAATATTATTTATCGGAGATAGTTTTTTAGACGATCCACATATTGCTACCGATAGCGGTATCCAAGCCTCTTGCGATAAAGCACTCCATCAACACCTCTCTTATAATATTGGTGGGCATAATTGTTCGGGCTTTGCTGTTTATAATGATTTAATGCTGCGTAAAGCTTTTACAGATAAACCTAAATTAATTGTTTTAGAAACCGTAGAAAGATATCTGCACGACAATATTACCGATGCTTATTATCAACTCTTAGAGGGTAAGCTAAAATCAAACCATGATTGTTATTTTGGCATGGACTTGTTATTCGGAAATAATTTTAAAGACCTAAGAGAGTCTAAATATTTTTACCATGCCGCAGAAGCGCCACGTTTTGGACAGTTTTCACAAATAGTAGATAAGGATACCGTTTGGTTTTTAAGAAATAAACTTTCACAAATAACTACAGTGGAACATATTGTACAGTTAATGCAAAAATTAAAACAATTATTAGAGCAACAAAACATTCAAATCGTTTATGTAATTGCTCCCGATAAGGAGAGTTTGTATCCACAGTTTTTTGGAGCTTCGCAGTTAGATACAATTCAAAAGGTCATGCATCAAGAAGGAATTCCTTATATTGATATTTATACACAGCTAAAAGGAAATCCACTTTTTTACTATTACAATAGTGATACCCATTGGAATGGTAATGCCATCAAATTACTCGGCTTAAATGCCGCACAATACTATAAGGAGCATTGTAATTAGATTGATAGGTACAGCCAAACAATTTTAAACCTCAACTGCAATTTTTTCTAGACATTCTTCTAATAAAGTATTTTTATCAATAGGTTGTACTCCTACGGTTTCGCATACTAAACCCCCTGCAATATTGGCGATTTGAGCCATTAACTGTACATTTTTTTGAAGTACATATACTAGTGCTGCGGTTGCTATAACGGTATCTCCTGCACCTGATACGTCGGCTATGTTTCTAATATGTGCTGCTTGGATTTCGTGGTGAGTGTCTGAACCAATATAGACGCCCTTTTCTGAAAGGGTGATAAAAGTATTTTTATGATGGAGTTGTTCTTTTAATTTATTGTGAGCATCTGTAAGTTGGTCAATTGTTACCTGAAAATCGCTTAAATTTAAGCCTTCTTTTAGTTCTTTAATATTGGGTTTAAATACATCAACCTCTTTATAACAAAAGAAATTATCTTTTTTAGGATCTACCAATATAGGGATTTGTAACTCTTTACAATGGGCGCTTATACGTTGAATCACATTAGGCTTTAATAAGCCTTTATTATAATCTTCAAAGATTAACACATGGGGTTTTTCTCTTTGTAAAAAACGTAAAACGCGATCAATAAATGGGTGTTCTTCTTCTACATTCAGTTCTTGAGTACATTCTTCATCAAGGCGAATCATTTGTTGATTCCTACTAAGGATTCTTGATTTACGTGTGCTAACTCTATAAGTACTTTTTTGAATTAAATCACATTGGATGCCTTCTTGTTTGCAAAGATGAATGAGAGTATCGCCAATGACATCATCACCCACAATGCTTGCTAAACTTACTTTTGCGCCTAGCTTAATAGCATTTAATGCCACGTTAGCAGCACCACCCAATCGTTCTTCTTTCTTTTTGATTTGAACTATAGGCACAGGCGCTTCGGGTGAAATTCGTTCTACATCGCCCCAATAATAGCTATCCATCATAATATCGCCCACCACTACTACGTGCACATTGTCCATAGCAGCAAAGAGGGCTAATAATTCTTCTTTATTCATGATTGAGAAGCAGCGTTATTTCTTTTTAATAAATAATAAATAGGTACACCCAAAAGTACAATAATCAATCCCGGCCAAGTGAATTGGGGTTTAAAGCTAATGAGCAAAGCACAAAATACAATCCCTAAAATAATATAAATAGCAGGTAGGATAGGGTAGCCCCAAGCTTTATAAGGTCTAGGGTGATTGGGGTGTTTTCTTCTTAAAATAAAAATTCCCAATATGGTAAGAATGTAAAAGAGCACTACTACGAAACTAATCATATCTAGTAGGTCGCCGTACTTACCACTAAGGCATAAGATAGAGGCTACTACTGCTTGTACGCCAATAGCCCAAGCGGGTACTCCTTGAGTATTTAAGCTGCCTGCTTTTTTAAAAAATAAACCATCTTGAGCCATCGTATAAGATACTCTAGCGCCAGCTAATATCAACCCATTGTTACAACCAAAAGTAGAAACCATTATCATTAATGCAATGATTAAGGTGCCCATATTGCCAAATATTTGTAAGGCAGCCGCTACCGCAACACGGTCTTTAGGAGCATGGGCTATAGCTTCTAAAGGAAGTACAGAAAGATACATAAGGTTGGCAGCCATATAGATTATGGTAACGGTCAATGTACCTATAAATAAACTAAGTCCTACATTTCTTTGAGGGTTTTTTATTTCTGCTGCTATAAAGGTTACATTGTTCCAAGCATCACTGCTAAATACAGAGCCCACCATAGCCGCAGCTACACCACCTAATAAAGCTGTGCCACTAATTGCGGTCCAAGAACCATTAGCATTTTCTTTAAATGCTTGTAAGCTGTTTGTCCAATTTTGTTGCCATACTTCAGGATTGAAATAAATAAAACCGGCAAGAATTAAACCAAATAAGGATAAAAGTTTGGCTGAGGTAAATATGTTTTGAATCCATTTTCCTCCTTTAACTCCTTTAGTATTGCTATAACTTAATAAGACGATAATACCAATAGCTAAGAGCTGTGCTGCACTTATTTTGAAATGCTCAGTTAGATGTAAAATGATATTTTCTTCACTAAAAAATGGGAATAAATAGGCTGTAAATTTAGCAAAAGCTACAGCCACCGCAGCAATAGTACCCGTCTGTATCACTGCAAAAAAACTCCAACCATATAAAAAAGCCACCGCTTTATTATAGGCTTCTTTTAAATATACATATTGACCACCAGCATTAGGGTACATAGCGCTCAGCTCGCCATAGCTTATGGCTGCCGTTAAGGTCATAATGCCTGTAATGAGCCATACTAAAACCAGCCAAAATGCACTCCCTACTTGTCTTACAATATCGGCACTAACTATAAAAATACCAGAGCCTATCATAGAGCCAATGACTAATAAACTGGCATCTTTTAATTGAAGGCTCCGGTTGAAATGAGTTTCTTTTTCCAATCGTTTGAAAAGGTCTTTAGATTATTTTTTAGTGCTATCTGTTGATGTAATCGGTGTAAAATCATTTAAGCCCTTTAATACATCGTTGGTAATGTCTAGGCTTTTGTTAGCATATAATATTTGACCAGACTTAGTATAAGACAAGATATAGTCGTACTTATTGTCTTTATTATATTGTTCTAAATAAGCATCGAT
>JBDHYE010000018.1:0-10773 GCA_039811245.1 Chitinophagaceae bacterium
GCTGTTGTAGCTCAGTGGTAGAGCACTTCCTTGGTAAGGAAGAGGTCGGCAGTTCAATCCTGCTCAACAGCTCAAAAAAAAACTAAGTGTTTGAAGGTTTGATGCCTTAAAAATCATTAAATTTTCAAAATATTAAGAAATAAATGTTGTCAGATTTTTTTAGTCCGATAAATATTAATACATTTGCGCTCGTTTTTGAAAGAAAAGAAATTTAATTTTCTATATTTCAAGAGTGAAAATAAAAAACAAATAATCTTAAACAAAAATTTTTTAAAAAAAGAATAAAATGGCAAAAGAGACCTTTAGCAGGGAGAAACCCCACGTAAACATTGGTACAATTGGTCACGTTGACCACGGTAAAACAACTTTAACTGCTGCAATTACTTCAGTACTTGCTGCAAAAGGCATGGCTGCAAAAAAAGGCTATGATGAAATTGATGGTGCGCCTGAAGAAAGAGAGCGTGGTATCACAATTAACACGGCTCACGTAGAATACGAAACTCCAAATCGTCACTATGCGCACGTGGATTGCCCAGGTCACGCCGACTATGTAAAAAATATGATTACAGGTGCTGCCCAAATGGACGGTGCTATCCTAGTAGTAGCTGCTACAGATGGTCCAATGCCTCAAACTAGAGAGCATATCCTTCTTGCTAAACAAGTAGGTGTACCTCGTATCGTAGTATTTATGAACAAAGTAGATCTAGTTGATGATCCTGAAATCTTAGAACTAGTTGAAATGGAAGTTCGTGATCTATTAAGTAAAAATGGCTTTGATGGTGATAATACTCCAATCATTAAAGGTTCTGCTCTTTCTGGTCTAAACGGTGAAGCTGCTGGTGTAGCTCAAATCGAAGAGTTAATGGCTGCTGTTGATGAGTATGTGCCACTTCCTCCTCGTGCTGTTGATCAACCTTTCTTGATGTCTGTAGAAGACGTATTCACTATCACTGGTCGTGGTACTGTTGCTACAGGTCGTATTGAGCGCGGTGTAATTAAAGTAGGCGACAACGTTGAAATCGTAGGTTTCAATGAAGATCCACTTACATCAACTTGTACTGGTGTTGAGATGTTTAAAAAATTATTAGATCGTGGTGAGGCTGGTGACAACGCTGGTATCTTATTACGTGGTATCGATAAAAAAGATATCCGCCGTGGTATGGTAATCACTGCTCCAAAATCTATCACTCCTCATACTGAATTTAAAGGTGAAGTTTACGTACTTTCAAAAGATGAAGGTGGTCGTCATACTCCATTCTTTAACAAGTATCGCCCTCAATTCTACTTCCGTACTACAGACGTTACTGGCGAATGTATGTTACCAGAAGGTGTTGAAATGGTAATGCCTGGTGATAACGTTAATCTACATGTAGTATTAATCGCTCCTATCGCTATGGATAAAGGTCTTAAATTCGCGATTCGTGAAGGTGGCCGTACCGTAGGTGCTGGACAAGTAACTGAGATTCTTAAGTAATTCTTTGAAATTAGAAGCTTAAATATCCTTATAATTAGCTAATTAGCCATTGCTAATTAGCTAATTATTTTAAAAATACGGGCATCGTACAACGGTTAGTATAGAGGTCTCCAAAACCTTCGATCTGGGTTCGAATCCTAGTGCCCGTGCCATTTAATTTTATTTTTAAATTTACTTTCGTAATTTTAAAACTTTAAAACAAAATTTTTTTATGAGTAAATTTGGCACTTATATCCAAGAAGCTTATGATGAACTATTACATAAGGTAACTTGGCCAACTGCTAGCGAATTACAACAATCTACCGTAATCGTGTTGGTGGCTTTAGCCTTAGTAACTCTATTTTTATTAGGTATGGATTTCGGTTCAGAAAAGGTTATTAAACTTTTATATAGCCTTTTAGGAAATTAAGCAATCCGATATACACCCCAATTAATAACTAAAGGAGATGAGCGAAGAATTAGTAACGAACCAAGAAACGAAATGGTATGTACTTAGAGTGGTGAGTGGTAAAGAGAAGAAAATGAAAGAGTACATTGATAAAGAAGTAAAGATTAACGGATGGACAAAATCTGTACTTCAAGTGCTTTGCCCTGTCGAAAAGGTATTTAAAGTGGTAGGTGGAAAAAAAGCCCTTAGAGAAAAAATTCTTTTCCCTGGCTATTTGATGATTGAAACAGTTGATGGGAAGCTTAAAGATGATATTGTTCAAGTCATCAGTTCAATAAACGGAGTGATCCACTTTTTAGGTAAAGAAAACCCAATCTCTTTACGTAAAAATGAAGTGAACAAAATGTTTGGTAAGATGGACGAGGTGAGCGCAACAGGTGTAACTTATGCCGATAACTTTATTGTCGGTGAAATTGTAAAAATCATCGATGGTCCGTTTAATGATTTTAATGGTACTATCGAAGAGGTAAATGATGAAAAGAAAAAATTAAAAGTTACTGTAAAAATATTTGGTAGAGCACAACCGGTAGAATTAAACTACGGTCAAGTAGAAAAAGAAGCTTAAGCGCTTTTTATATCTTGTATCTAAACCTTAAAAAAAGAAAAATTAAAGCCACCATATATTTGGTGGCTTTTTTTGAAATAGTTGATGACCATATCCTATTATACACTTTTAGAAATTACCTATACAGCAACAGATGCAGAGATAAAAGCTGCCTATCGTAGGCTGGCTATGAAGTTTCACCCTGATCGTAACCCCAATAATGCTGAAGCACAGCACTATTTCAGACAAGTAAAAGAAGCCTATGAAGTATTGTCAAACCCACTAAAACGGCAACAATACGATATCGATTTAAAAAAAAATGGACAATTTCAATTTGATACAGACCCCTTAGTATTGAATACACTCCATAAAAACAGCCTTGATTTACATAAGTATTTAATTCGTTTAGAACAAGGTTATATTAACCGAAATGCTTTATACGATTATCTTTTAGAGCTATTAGACGAAGATAAAATTAAACTTTTATTAAGGGCGCCTAACTATACCGAACTTGAAGAGACAGCACAGTTGCTTTTTGAAGCTAATAAAAAAATTATTTCGATAACACAATTTGAACGTATCGCTCAACGAATTTTACTTTTATTGAAAAATACACAAAGTCCTTTAAATACAGCAATACTCCAAGAGATAGAACAACGCAAAAAACAAGAACAAAAAAATAAATTGGTGCCCATTTTATCGCTATTGATTCTTTTTAT
Source organism: Chitinophagaceae bacterium (assembly GCA_039811245.1). Lineage (GTDB taxonomy): Bacteria > Bacteroidota > Bacteroidia > Chitinophagales > Chitinophagaceae > Rurimicrobium. The sequence continues at coordinate 3,186 of JBDHYE010000018.1, forward strand.
TGTATTCTGTATTATGCTCTTTATTATTTACAATTAACCACCTATTACTACACTAATCTAATTTAATTATGGCTAAAGTATTTCTTAGAAAAAAAATAAGCGACCGTATTCATCAAGGGCACCCTTGGATTTTTGCTACAGAAGTTGGTGAAGTAGAAGGCAGTTACAATGCTGGCGATATAGTAGAAGTATATAGTTATAAAGGCACTTTTGTTGGCAAAGGGTATATTAATCCTGCATCTCAAATTAGAATTCGCTTATTGACGCGCAATACCGAAGAACAGATAGATGAGCAGTTTTTTTTTCAAAAAATAAAAGCAGCATGGCAATACCGCCAACAAATAGGATATGTAGAGAATTGTAGATTGATTTTTGGCGAAGCTGATGGACTACCAGCGTTAATCATTGATAAGTTTAATGATTATTTTGTTTTACAAACATTAGCACTTGGTATTGAACGTTGGAAACCCGCTATTGTAAAGGCTATTGAACAATTATTTCAACCTAAAGGCATCTACGAACGTAATGATGTGCCGGTTAGAACTTTAGAAGGTTTAGAACAAGTAAAAGGATTTTTGTCGGACCCATTTCCTACTCAAATCATTCTTAATGAAAATGGTTTAAAATTTCATGTGGATATCGAAAATGGTCAAAAAACGGGATATTTTTTAGACCAACAAGACAATCGTAGAGCTATACAGCATATCTGTAAAGATGCTCAAGTACTTGAAGCCTTTTGTTATACGGGTACTTTTTCACTTCATGCTGCACATTATGGCGCAAAACAGGTTTTGGGTCTGGATATTTCTGAAACCGCTATTGCTACCGCAAAACGTAATGCACAACTTAATCAGCTTGATGGGGTTTGTAATTTTGAATGCGTGAATGCTTTTGATGTGCTTAAACAATGGAGTAAAGAACATAAAACATTTGATGTGGTAATGCTTGATCCGCCTGCATTTACTAAAAGCAGAGCTAATATTAGCAAAGCGATAACGGGTTATAAAGAGATTAACTTAAGAGGTATGAAACTAACCCGTGAAGGAGGTTTTTTAGTTACAGCCTCTTGTACCAACCTTGTACCCCCCGATTTGTTTCTCAAAACCATAGCCGATGCGGCTAAAGATGCCAAGCGAAGTATCCGCCAAGTGTGTTGGCAAACACAAGCAGCCGATCACCCTATTATCTGGCAGATTCCCTCTACACAATATTTGAAATTCTTAATCGTTCAAGTACTATAATAGGTATTAAAAAGCCCCATTCAGAATTTTTGGAATGGGGCTTTTTTATGATTAATGATGCAGTATAAACTCTGGTTTGCTTTGGGTGTTGTAAAAAATAAAACTCCAGACATCGGCGGCTTCTTCTATCAATTTTGCAGTGGGCTTGCCAGCACCATGACCTGCCTTGCTGTCTATCCGTATAAGGGTTGGTTTACTACAAGATTGGTATTCTTGTAATTGTGCAGCAAACTTAAATGAGTGTGCAGGTACTACACGGTCATCATGGTCGGCGGTGCCAATCATAGTTGCAGGATAGCATACTCCTTTTTTGAGATTATGTAGTGGTGAGTATTTGATCAGATAGTCAAATTGCTCTTTATGGTCACTACTACCATATTCTACAGCCCAGCCCCAACCTACTGTAAACTTTTGGTACCTAAGCATATCCAATACGCCTACTTGTGGTAATGCCACAGCAAATAGCTCCGGTCTTTGGGTCATACAGGCACCAACCAGCAATCCACCGTTAGAGCCTCCTTTGATGGCTAATTTTGAACTGTTGGTATATTTATTTTGGATAAGATACTCGGCTGCGGCTATAAAGTCGTCAAATACGTTTTGCTTTTTTTCTAACATGCCCCCTTTATGCCAAGCCTCGCCATATTCACCACCACCGCGTAGATTGGCTACACAATAAATACCGCCACTCTCTAAAAATACTAAATTAGAAACTGAAAATGCCGGTGTTAAACTAATATTGAATCCTCCATAACCATAGAGTAAGCAGGGGTTCATTCCATTTAATGCAATTCCTTTTTTATGGGTGATAAACATTGTACAAAGTGTACTGTCTTTAGAACGATACTGTACCAGATTGCTTTCATAATCGTCTGGATTGAAATCTACAGCAGATTTTTGATAGAGCTCTGATTGACCCGTAAGGATATCATATTTGTAAACCGTAGGCGGATAAACATAGTTGGTAAAGGTGTAATAAAATGAATGCTCATTCTTATGACAACCAAAACCGCTAGCTGTACCTAGTGCTGGTAGCTTGATTTCAAATTCTCTTTTCCCCTCTTGATTGTATTGAAACACTTTAGTGCAGGTTTTGTTTTGGTATTGAACAAAAATCTTTCCACCTCCCGTGCTTGCCGATTCAAGCTTCATGCGATTTTCTGCTATAAATGTTTGCTCAGTGGCAGGGTTTTTAGGATCCATCCATACTAATTTATAATTTGCTGCATCTTTATTGGTATGAACAAGTAATTTATCACCAAAATTATCAACCACAGCAGCATTATATTTAAAACCAGGGATAAGGGTTGTAAAATCTTTTTGTTTTTGTTTTAGGTCTTTAACTTTTATTTCTGAACCATCAGTGCCTTCAGAGATTGAAAGGATTAAGAATCGTTCATCTTCTGTAAGCTGAGCCCCTACATAACGCAAGGGGTGCTCCTTATCTTCATAGATGACAATATCCTCCTTAGGGTGGCTTCCTATTTTGTGGTATTTGATTTTCTGATACTCAGTTTTGTTAGAGAATTTTGTGGCTTCATTGATAGGAGCATCGTAGGCGCTGTAATAGAATCCTTCATCGCCTAGCCAACTAATACCTGTAAACTTTACATATTCTATCTTAGAGTCTATAATTTTTTTTGTTTTAAAATCTAAAATATAGATTTCTTGCCAGTCTGACCCTGACGCTGAAACTGCATAAGCAAAATACTTTTGATTTTTAGAAAAAGCGATAGCTTGTAGTGCCACGGTACCGTCTTGGGATAAAGTGTTAGGGTCTAAAAGGATTTGAGGCTCTGCATCTAATTGTTCTTGATAATAAAGTACCGACTGGTTTTGTAAGCCATCATTTTTATAGGTTAGATAATAAGGGCCTTCTTTAAAAGGAGCAGAGCTCTTAGGGTAATTCCATATCTTAGTAAGCTTTGAAACTATTTCGTTTCTGTAGGGTATTTTTTGGAGATAATTTTGAGTATATTCATTTTGTCTTTTTACCCAATCGGCAGTCTCGGCAGAGGTGTCGTTTTCGAGCCAACGATAGGGGTCTGCTACTTTTGTACCAAAATAATCATCTACTTGTTTTACTTTTTTTGTTTCGGGATAACTAGATTTTTGTGCCATTGTAGAAAAACTTAAACTGCCCATTAAGGCGATTAAAGCATATTGTTTGAAAGGTATCATAAAAAAGAAATTCGTTTATTGTTTTGTTGGATATTTTAACCAGATAGTACGCAAGGTACTAATTTTCATAATGAATATTGGAGGCATAATATTTAAATTCAGTACTAGAGGTAAAGGCTTATGGTTAACTTTTTTTGAAACGAATAAAAGTGATAGTATAAGTGATATTGCATTCAATATAGGACAGTTAATTAGTACGAAAATTATTTGAGCTTAAATCTATATAATACCGAATGAAGATAATCACTAGAGTATTCATTTAAATTTTTATTAAAAAGATAAGGCTATGCATTTAAAAGCGTAAACTTGCGCTTATGAAATATTATAGATTAATACTTAGCTTAGTTTTATTGCTTAGTGTTCAAACATTGTATGCGCAACCCTTTGATACCTTAAAGCGTACAATAGCTGCTGGAATGGATTGGGTACAAATAAGAGGTAATAAAACCATACTTGCTGAGGGAATGCTTAAAGGAGGGCTTAGAGAGGCTACCTGGACAAGCTATTGGGATACGGGCTTTCCTCACGAAATCCAAAGTTATTGGAATGGCAAAAAAAATGGTATCGCCATCATTAGCGGTGCCGATGGTTTTATAGAGCAAATGATGAACTATGCACAAGACAGTTTAGATGGTCCTTGGAGATTTTATAATAAAGGTGCATTTATACTTGAAGAATGTTATTATAAAATGGGAGTTAAAGAAGGTCCTTATACCAAATGGTACACTAATGGTCAAAAGCAAGAATCCAGTTACTATCATAAAGGTCTTAAAAATGGTATAAGTACTTGGTATTATGAAAACGGTAAACAAGCAGCTATTTATCCTTACAAAGAGGGTGCATTGCATGGCGAAGTGGTACTGTACAATACACAAGAAGTAAAAATTTCCGTTCAACATTATGTAAATGGAATAGCCGAAGGCTTGAGCTTGGAATATTATGATAATGGTCAATTAAAATCTAAAGGCTCTTATCAACAAGGAGAAAAGAAAGGGAATTGGGTCTATTACCTCGAAAATGGCAAATTGGACCATAAAGAGCAGCTTAAATAAGCTATAGAGCCAAATTTATAATTCTAGCCAAAGAATTTTATGGAATACTAAACTTTAAGTGTCTTTAAAGGTCTTTAGATTGTTTTTTTATTTAAAAATTTATTGTTCATATAGAAATGAAAATAGTTCATCTTAGTTTAAGCATAGCCTTATTAGCTAGCAGCATAGCACAGGCACAAGAAAGTCATAAAGTTACTATAGATAAGGTACAAGTTTATTTGAGTGGAGCAGCTATTGAGAGCAGTACTACTATTAACCTGCCTAAAGGAGAATCGAAAGTGCTGTTTACAAATGTAGCCGGAAACATAGTAGAGCAAAGCCTCACTATAGGTGTAAACAATGGCGTAATCGTACAAGAGGCAAGCCCTAAGAATGATTATTTGATTCAAAAAAATCTTTCGCCAAAGGCGCAAATGATCAAAGATAGTATAAGCCTACTTCAAGACAGCAAGGCCACATTAGAGCATAAAAAGAAGGTAGTTGAAGAACAATTAGCCGTTTTTGCCGCTAATAAAAAAGTAGCCGGAGAAGATAAAGGACTTGAAGTAGTAGAGCTCCAAAAAATGTTGGATTTAATGCAAGGACGATTAAACAGCCTTTACGATAATCAATACCAATTAAACAAGCAAATCGTAAAACAGACGGAGCGTATTCAATTACTTCAAAAACAGTTGCAAGAAGAACAACGTAAAGACTATATCCCCGGAGGTCAACTGTTAGTTAGTTTTTATACTCCTCAAGCTACTAGTGCTAAGGTACAGCTACGCTATGTAAGCCCTAATGCCTCTTGGAGCCCTAGCTATGATTTAAGAGTAGCTAAAATCAATAGTCCGGTACAGATTATTTATAAAGCTAATATTGTTCAAAATACAGGAGTGTCTTGGGATAATGTTAACCTCTCATTGTCAACTGGCAATCCCAATGAAGGTGCAAATGCACCACAGATTCAAACTTGGTTCTTGTCTTTTTATGAACCTCAATATGCACAAAGAGCTTATGGCGGTGCTAAAATGTATAGTAAAGCTGCACCTCAAGCAGAATTGGCAGAACTAAGCATATCTGCCGATGCAGCTCCTGCTCCACCGGCTCCATCTACTATAAATGATTATGTACAAGTAGATAATAGTGGTATCAATACTCAATTTGATATTGCATTAAAATATAGCATACCCAGCGATGGTCAAAAACATTTAGTAGCTATTAAGGATTACAGTCTGGCCGCAACGTATAGATATGTGGCGATACCTAAATTAGATAAAGATGCTTTTCTTCAAGCGCGCGTTAGTGCTTGGGAAGACCTCAACCTGATACCAGCTACTACCCAAATATTTTTTGAAGATACTTATGTAGGTCAAGGTTATTTAGACCTAACTAATCCTACCGATACTTTGGATTTTTCACTGGGTAGAGATAAAAAAATCATCATTAAGAGAGAGAATGATAAGAACTACCGTAGCGTAAAAACCATTGGTACCAATATCAAGCGCAGTTATGGTTTTAACATTGAAGTTAAGAACACTAAGAAAGAAGCCATTGATTTGGTACTCTTTGATCAATTTCCGATTAGTAATGATAAAGACATTGAAATTTTTGATAAAGAAGCACCGGGTGCTCTAATTAACCCTGATAACGGTACAATACAATGGCCGCTGAACATAAGTGCCGGAGCATCAAAACAATTAAAAATAAATTATAGTATTAAGTATCCTAAAGATAAAAAAGTACAAGGGATATAATATTAAGTGTTAATAGTCAAAGCATTAAATAGGTATGCTACAAGATTTCAAAAAATTTGAACATGTTTTTTGTTATTATTTAGAATAGTATTACCTTTGCATTCCGAATTTTTAAAATTTTTCATTCATCTTGTAATTTTTTACAGGATATATAATTATCAAAGCTTATGAAACGTACCTACCAGCCTAGTCGTCGCAGTCGTAAATCTGTACACGGATTCCGTAAACGCATGCAAACCGCCAATGGCAGAAAAGTATTAGCATCTCGTCGTGCAAAAGGCCGTAAAAGATTGACCGTTTCTGATAAGAAATTGTTGAAATAATTTTTTGACCTTAAGAGTTTGAGTTTGGCGCTTCAAAATACATTTAAAGTTAAGGAGCGGCTAAAGAAAACACAAGATATTGAAACGCTTTTCCAAGTTGGGAAAGCGTTTTCTTTTTTTCCTGTAAGGTGTATATGGCGTGTACTTCCTTTAGCCTCAGAAGATGCTTATCCGGCAGCTATAGGTTTTGCTGTGCCTAAAAAAAAATTAAGAAGAGCTGTAGATAGAAACAGAGTAAAACGATTGTTACGTGAGGCATGGCGCATGCAGAAAAAAGATTTTTATACTCAGATTCCTCAAAACCAAAAAGTACATCTCTTTTTTATTTATCAAGCCCCAGAAGTTTTGACATGGGAGCAGGCTTATGTACTCGTAACAAAACTTATAGAACAATTGCTTTTAAAAATAAAAGCTGCAACAGTTTAACCCTTTTATAAAACGATGAAAAGAATCTTTACCATATTATTTTTAGGTTTTATAAAATTATATCAAGGGTTAATATCTCCATTTACACCAGCGGCATGTAGGTATCAGCCTACTTGTAGTGCCTATGCCAAAGAAGCGATTCAGAAATACGGTCCTTTTAAGGGGGGCTATCTAGCATTAAAACGCATATTGTCTTGCCACCCTTGGGGTAAAAGTGGTTATGACCCAGTACCCTAAAGCTTTCTTAAGCTTCTTTCTAAAGTAAAGATTACTCTTATTTTTTTTGGTAACTTTGTAGGGTTATGAACAGTGCATATAACCATTGGAAAATCGTATTTGAAGCTAACGATAGGCTTGCTGTAGAAATTCTATATTTTCATTTAGAGCAAGAAGGGATTCCCTGTGTGATTTTAAACCATCAAGATAGTTCTTATCTTAACATCTTGCCGGGGAAAGTGGCGCTACACGTACCAGAATCCTATTATGACCAGGCATTAGCCATTGTAAATGCTTCACAAAACAATCCAGAATAATTCCAAAGCCTACTCTATTTTTTTAATTAAAATGATTAAATATTTATTGTTTGTAAGTGCACTATTGTTTACTCATATAAGTAGTGCACAATCGTC
>JBDHYE010000019.1:0-10491 GCA_039811245.1 Chitinophagaceae bacterium
AGCCCCATTGCTTAAACCCTTTTCATTTGATGCCTCTTTTTCATTATTCAATGTTTTGCTATCGGGATTCGTACTCGTAGGAGTTGTAACTGTTTGGACAGAAGTACTATCTGTTGTAGTGCTTGGTGTAATCGCTTGTACACTACTGTCTGCACTTGTAGCATCAGCAGGCTCATCTTTAGGCATATCTTTTATTTCAAAACTGAAGTCAAGCGTTTTAGGAGGTAAGCACATGCTTTCATCGCATACTTGGTACTCGTGGCTTCCTTTAATCGTTTGATTGCCTGCAACACTTACTTCTTGAACATAATCTACCTTATTTTCAAAGAAACATACAGCGCCATCTACACCGTCCATTACTTCTGTTTTTTTAGCCCCTTGTTCTTTTACCTTACCAATAAGTTTAAATTGGCTATTGGTTTTAAATTGAAATGAAGGAGGGATTTGCATACCATCACCTTTGGGGTCAAGCGCCCAGATGTGCCAATGTTCTTTTAATTTTAAATGAAAGATGAGCTGGTATTTGCCCTCCGCAATTTTTTTGACCTCATAAGTCCATGTGGTAGGGTCTTTTACGATTTCTGCTTTTGAGGGTAGTGCATTAAAGCTACAAAAAGCTATAAGTAAGAAAGCAAATTTTAAAATATAACGCATAAAAGTGGATTGCTGAATCTATAAATTTGAAAATAAAAAATTAACGTAATTCTAAATAAATTTTAAGGAATGGTAAGCGTAAAATGATGTGTTTTTGGGGGTAGGCATATCGTTTCACTACAGTTTTGATATTCTATGGCACCAGAGATGATGTCCCCTTTTTTACCTTGAATTACTTGTGAAAATTGCACTTGTTTTTCAAAATAGTTTACGGTACTTTCAAATATTTCTGAATGTACTTTAATTAAGTCTCCTTGTTCTTGTAGTACGCCTTTGAGCATTTTCTTAGAGGCATCATTAAATTGAATAGATGTAGGGATAAGACTTCCATCTCCACCGGCATCTTGAGCCCATAAATGCCAACCACTATCTATTTGTGCTGTAAAAATAATTTCAAAATAAGCACCTTTGGGACTTTTCTGAATCTCATAAGTCCAATGGGTAGGGTCATAAGAAGGCTTAGCCCAAACAGAGAGCGAAAAAAACGTAAGTAACAATAAATGGACAAGCCTTTTAGGCATTTTAAAACGATAATGCAATGTATTTTCCATTTTATTTAGGGGTTAAATGTACGGCAATATCCTATCTTTGCGAAAAACTAGAGTACTGCAATTATGGCAGAATTGTTAAAAAAAGAAATTGACGAGGCAAAACAAGGTACGGCTTATGCGCCTCATTTAGGGGATCAAAATATTTATAAGAAAAAATTTTATATTGAGAGCTATGGTTGTGCTATGAATTTTAGCGATAGCGAGATTGTGGCTTCAATATTAAAAAAAGAAGGTTTTGGTCCAACATTGCAAATGGAAGAAGCCGATCTATTCTTGATCAACACTTGTTCTATTAGAGAAAAAGCAGAGCAAACTGTTAGAACAAGGTTACAACTATTTAGTAAAGAAAAAAGGAAGCGACCAGGTACTTTAATAGGTGTTTTGGGTTGTATGGCGGAGCGATTGAAAACTAAATTTCTTGAAGAAGAAAAATTGGTAGATATGGTAGTGGGCCCCGATGCTTATCGTACATTACCTAAACTTATTGAAAGCGCAGAAGGAGGTCAAAAAGCAGTTAATGTTTTATTAAGTAGAGATGAAACCTATGCCGATATTTCTCCGGTAAGATTAGACCCTAATGGGGTAAGTGCATTTGTGAGTATAATGAGGGGTTGTAATAATATGTGTACTTTTTGTGTAGTGCCTTTTACGCGTGGTAGAGAGCGCAGTAGAGATGTAGAAAGTATTCTTAAAGAATGTAAAGAGCTGTTTGAGGCCGGATATAAAGAAGTTACTTTATTAGGTCAAAATGTAGATTCTTATTTCTTTGTTCCTGAAAATGCACAAAACCAAGATCAAGCCGTAACATTTGCAATGCTGCTTGAGCGTGTAGCTTTAGTAAGTCCCCAATTAAGAGTGCGCTTCAGTACTTCTCACCCTAAAGATATTACAGACGATGTCTTATTTACAATGGCTAAGTATCCTAATATTTGTAAATACATTCATCTGCCCGTACAAAGTGGAAATACAGCAGTATTACAAAGAATGAGTAGAACTTATACTAGGGAATGGTATCTGAATAAAGTAAAACGTATCAGAGAAATAATGCCCGATTGTGATGTGAGTACCGATATTATAGTTGGTTTTTGTGGTGAAACAGAAGAGGAGCATCAAGATACCCTAAGCTTAATGCATCAAGTAAAGTATGCCTTGGCCTATATGTATAATTATAGTGAGCGCCCAGGTACACTTGCTGCACGCAGGTACTTAGATGATGTGCCTCAAGAGGTAAAACAAAGACGCTTAGAAGAAGTGATTGATGCCTTTAGAACCGAAGTGGTAGGCGTGTTCCAACAGTCTGTGGGCAAGACCTTTGAAGTGCTTATTGAAGGGAATAGTAAAAAAAGTGCTGCGCAATGGTGTGGCCGAAATAGCCAAAATAAAATGGTGGTTTTCCCTAAAATAGAAGGTAAACATCAAAAAGGAGATTATGTTAATGTGTATATCAAAGAAGCTACTTCAAGCACTTTGATTGGTGAAATAGTCAATTCATAAATCCTTGTTTTAGATTTATTGTAATATACGTTTCATCTAAATAAAAATAACTAACTTGTACCGTTTAGATCATGGAGTTACAAAGTTTAAAAAATAGATTTGGGATTATAGGGAATGCCGCTGCTTTGAATCATGCATTATTTGTGGCCGACCAAGTAGCTGCTACAGATTTAACCGTGCTCATTGTAGGAGAGAGTGGGGTAGGTAAAGAAGTTTTTTCACAGGTCATTCATGCACTTTCTAGCCGTAAACATCACCCTTTTATTGCAGTAAACTGCGGTGCCATACCAGAAGGTACCATAGACTCAGAGCTTTTTGGTCATGAAAAAGGAGCCTTTACCGGAGCCTTAGATAGTAGAAAAGGATATTTTGAAAGTGTTAATGGGGGTACTATTTTCTTAGATGAAATTGGTGAAATGCCCTTAGGTACTCAAGCCCGACTGCTTAGAATGTTAGAAACCGGTGAGTATATCAGAGTAGGCTCTTCTAAAGTACAAAAAGCCAATGTACGTGTGATAGCCGCTACCAATAAGGATTTACTAGACTTAACCTATCAAGGTAAATTTAGACAAGATTTATACTACCGCTTAAGTACCGTACCCATTAGAGTGCCTGCACTCAGAGATCGCCCTGAAGACATTGCAATATTGTTTAGAAAGTTTGCCAGTGATTTTGCAGATAAATACCATATCAAAAGCATACAGTTAGACCCTCAAGCTACTCAATTATTGTTAGCGTATAAATGGCCTGGAAATGTACGCGAATTGAAAAATATTGCAGAACAAATATCTGTATTGGCTCAAGATAGAATTATTGATGCTGCAAGCTTACAGCGTTTTTTACCTCAAGAAAATGATACTAAAACCAGTATGGCATTAATGCCCAGCCAGATGCATCAAAGCTATTCAAAAGACAGCCTCAACGAAACAGAAAGAGATATTTTCTATAAGTTGTTTTTTGACATGAAGCGTGATTTGAATGATTTGAAACAATTAGTTTTTGATATGGCTAGAGGTCAAAACATCAATTTGAGCCCAAGTCAGTTAGAGCATTTAATACCGGTTAATCCTACTCCAAACGCTTTAGAAAGCACTTCCAATTCGGTGATCCCAAATTCAAATTATAGAGCCGGCAATCCTCTTTACTATCCTAACTCCGAGCCGATTGTAGAGCTGCATGAAGATGTAGAAGAAAGCTTAACCTTAAGTGAGCGCGAGAAAGAATTTATCATCAAAGCACTTAAAAAGCATAAAAACCGCCGTAAAGATGCTGCACATGAATTAGGTATTTCCGAAAGGACCCTCTATCGAAAAATAAAAGAATTTGATATTAAAGAATAAGTATCAAGCTATGCATTTTATAAATAAAAAGAATGGACTTAAATTAGTCCTGATGACTTGTATCTTACTGTGTATAGGTGTATTGTCTTCTTGCGGTGTATATAGTTTAACAGGGGCGCAGATAGAAGGCAAGAATATCAACTTTCATACCTTAGAAAACCAAGCTCGAAATATTAACCCTACTTTGAGTGCTACTCTTACAGATAAAGTGCGGAATAGAATTTTATCACAAACCGGCTTAAGCCCTACCAGTAGTGATGAAGCAGATTATGATCTTAGCGGAGCCATAACCCAATATGATGTGAGTGTAACCGGGGTTCAAAATACACAAACCGCATCTATGAACCGCCTTACAATTAGTGTACAAGTTGATTTTAAAAATAAAAAGAACCCTAAAGCTAGTTTTAAACAATCTTTTTCACGTTTTGCCGATTTTGGTGCCAATCAAGCATTAGAAGCTGTACAAAACCAATTAATAGAAGAAATAGGTCGGCAGTTAGCCGATGATATTTTCAATAAGGCATTTGTAAATTGGTAAGATTTCTGTTAAGTTTGTAAGTTCAATTAAATTCATAATACGGAATGAATACGCAGTCTATTTTGATAACAGATTGGTTAAAAAAACCTAAGGAGCTTAGTGCGCATGATATGGATTTAATCAGTCAGCAAGCTGCTTTATACCCTTTTTATGTGCCTTTCCAATGGATCAAAAATGCTGCACAATACTCTAAAAATGGTTATTCGCAAGAGTTAAATCATGCCAGCGTATTAGTGCAAACTAACTGGTATCAATACATACGCTGTTTAAATTATGAAGCATGGAGTTTTGATAAAGGTTTAATAGCTCATGAAGCATCTGAACAGCAGATTACTCAAGATATTTTAGAGCCAACTCAAGAAACGCTTATAATAGAACCAACAGAACAAGCATCTATTATTGAAGAGAATCAATTATTAGAATATGAAAAAGAAGCTGCACAAGGCACTTTAGCAATTTCTGAAGATTATTTTCAAAGCCAAGGGATAAGTTTAGAAACTTCTGAAAGTGCTGATGAAATAAACACATCATCGCCAAATAAATTAAATGATACCGAAACCCCCACTAATGAAGATAAATCATTGATGCTGATGATGAGTTTTGGTGATTGGCTTAACTTTTTGAAGAAACAAGGTGAAGAACAACGTGCAGAAGAAGAAGATAAAGCAGCATTAAAAACAAAATGGCAAAGAGATAAACTGGCAGCAGCACTTGAAGATGAAACCGATAATATTCCAGAGTCGGTTTTTGAAATGGCTATAAATTCTATCAATAAAGAAGATATTTTAGTGAGTGAACCCTTAGCAGAAATTCATATCAAACAAGGTAATTTTGACAAGGCTATCGAAATATATCGAAAATTAAGTTTGTTGAATCCTGAAAAAAAGACTTACTTTGCCACCAAAATTGAAAATTTAAATAAAGATAAAATAATATGATAGTATTTATAACCGTCATCATCTTAATTACTTGTGTAGTATTAGGTTTTTTTGTATTGGTTCAAAACCCTAAGGGTGGAGGCTTAAATGGTAGTTTTGGTAGCATGGGCAATCAGATAATGGGTGTTAAGCAGTCTGGTGATATTATGGAAAAAGGTACTTGGGTTACTATGGGTATCATTGCAGGTTTAAGCATTTTATCTGTATTGTTTTTTACACGTGCAGAACGTGTAAATGCACCCATAAAAGCGCCTACACAGCAACAAAGTACCAGTCCACAGCAAGCTCCACAACAGCCTGCAACTCCTGGTAAATAAAATAGTTAAATCACTTATTCAAAAACTGTTTCTTTTAAAACAAGAAGCAGTTTTTTTGTTTTAATCCACTAAAGCCAACTATATTGCGTTTAGATTAAATTAGGAGAGCTTAATGGCAAAGAAGAAAAAAAAATCAACCTTATTATCAAAGCTCGTTTATGGAGCACTTATTGCATTATTTGCTGTGTTGCTTTATTTAGCGGTTCAAGTGTTTAAGCCTAATGTTACTGCTTTTTCAGAAGGGGCTTATGTATATATTCCTACGGGTGCTACTTATGAAGATTTAAAAACAGAATTAATCGAACAACATTTTATTAAAGATGTAAAAAGTTTTGATTTTTTAGCCCATAAATCGGGATATGTCAACAAAATCATTCCGGGTAAGTATGCCTTGAAAAAATCAATGAGTAATTATGAAATCTTAAAACTACTGGGCTCCGGAAAGCAAAGTCCTGTAAAAATTGTCATTAATAAATTTCGTAAAAAAGAGGAGCTCATAAAAGCATTAAGTAAGAAACTAGAACCCAGTATTGAAGCTTGGCAAGCACTACTTAGCGACAATAATTTTTTAGCGCAATATGGTTTAGATTCTGAAACGGTTTTATGTGCCTTTGTGCCGAATACTTACGAGTTTTTTTGGAATACTAGCCCCGAAAAAGTGTTTAAAAAAATAGCCAATGAATATACTAATTTTTGGAACGAAGCACAAAAACAAAAAGCAGCATCATTGGGTTTAAGTCCACAAGAAGTAATCATATTGGCATCAATAGTAGAAGAAGAAACCAATAATCTTGAAGAGAAACCTACTATTGCAAGGGTTTATTTAAACCGTTTAAAACAGAATATGAAATTGCAAGCAGACCCTACTGCACGCTATGCTTATGGAGATTTTTTGATTAAGCGGATAACAGGCGTACAGACCCGCATAGAGTCTCCTTATAATACCTACCGCGTAGAAGGTTTACCACCAGGGCCAATTTGTACCCCTAGCCTTGCAACCATAAACGCTGTATTACAAGCCCCCGATGTAGATTATCTCTATTTCTGTGCTAAAGAAGATTTTAGTGGTAGGCATAATTTTGCATCAAACTTAAGTGCGCATAATGCTAATGCACGCAAGTATCATGCAGCACTTAATGCAAGAGGTATTCGATAAATTTTCAATTTTTTTTTGAAATTATTTTTTTATTACTATTTTACTATTCAAAATATTTTTGATTTATGGAAATAGTGAATATTAAAGTAATGAACGGGCCAAATTATTGGTCTGTAAAAAGGCATAAGCTTATTGTTATGCTGTTAGACCTCCAAGAGATGGAAGATAAGCCGAGCAATACAATACCGGGTTTTTTAGAAAAGCTTAAAGAGCGTATGCCAAGCTTGCAATCCCATCGTTGCTCATACGAAACAGAAGGTGGTTTTTTTAAAAGGGTAGAAGAAGGCACTTGGATGGGGCATATTATTGAGCATGTAGCCTTAGAAATGCAAACCTTAGCTGGAATGGATACAGGTTTTGGACGCACAAGAGAAAGTGATCAAAAAGGGGTTTATCATGTTGTGTTTTCCTATATCGAACCAGAAGCTGGACGTTATACTGCTAAAGCTGCTTTACGATTTGTAGAAGCAATTATAAATAATGAAAGCTATGATTTAGATAAGGATATCCAGAACCTTAGAGAGATTAGAGAAGATGTACGTCTTGGACCCAGTACAGGCTCATTAGTAGAAGAAGCCGTACGTAGAAATATCCCTTTTATTCGCTTAAACCAATACTCATTAGTACAACTAGGCTATGGTAAGAATCAGAAAAGAATTCAAGCTACAATAGCCAGTACAACAAGCAGTATAGCAGTAGAATTAGCTTGCGATAAAGAAGGCACTAAGGACATACTTGATGCTGCTGCGATACCCGTACCCAAAGGCTATATTATCAGTGATGAAGATGATTTGCAGCGAATAGCAGAACGGGTAACTTATCCTATAGTTATAAAACCTGTAAATGGCAACCATGGTAAAGGAGCAACTACTAATATTTTGAATTATGAAGCCGCACTTGAAGCTTTTGCGGCAGCAAAAAAATACAGTAGAAAAATTATTGTTGAAAAATTCATAACCGGTAGAGATTTTAGAGTACTTGTTATCAATTACAAATTTGTTGCTGCTGCACTAAGAACCCCTGCTGCCGTAATAGGCGATGGAAAGCATACTGTAGAAGAACTGATTGAAATAGTAAATGCTGACCCAAGAAGAGGCTATGGCCACGAAAAAGTTTTGACCAGTATTAAAATAGACGATGCGGTATATTTTATGCTTGAAAAATACAACATGAACCTTCAAAGTATTCCACAAGCAGGGCAAGAGGTATGGGTTAAACCTACCGCTAATCTTAGTACCGGTGGTACTTCAGAAGATGTAAGCGATATCGTACACCCAAGCAATATCGTAATGTGTGAACGTATAGCTCGTGTAATAGGTTTAGATATTTGTGGTATTGATATTATGGCAGAAAATCTATCAGAACCTTTAGAAGAGTCGGGTGGTGCAGTGTTAGAGGTAAATGCTGCTCCGGGCTTTAGAATGCATTTAGAACCAGCTTTGGGTATTGCTAGAAATGTTGCAGAACCCGTGATTGATATGCTCTATCCACCGGGGGCATCGGCTAGAATACCTATTATAGCAGTAACCGGCACTAATGGTAAAACTACTACTACTAGATTAATTGCACATTGTGTTAAAACATTAGGCCATACTGTAGGCTATACCACTACAGATGGTGTATATGTTCAAAATCAATTAATGTTAAAAGGAGATTGTACAGGACCCGTTTCGGCAGAGTTTGTATTAAAAGACCCCACAGTGGATTTTGCAGTGTTAGAAACTGCAAGAGGCGGAATATTAAGAGCTGGATTGGGTTTTCATAATTGTAATGTGGCTGTTGTTACCAATATTGCAGAAGATCACTTAGGCTTACAAGGTATTGATACAATTGAAAAATTAGCTAAGGTAAAAGCCGTAGTTCCTTCAACCGTTTTACCTGAAGGTTATGCTGTACTTAATGCCGATGATGATAATGTGTATAACATGAAAAAAGATTTGAAATGCAAAATTGCACTCTTCTCTTTTGATGAAAATAACCCAAGAATCAAACAACATTGTGCCAAAGGTGGTTTTGCTGCTGTTTATGAACATGGGTACATCAGTATAATGAAAGGTACTTGGAAAATAAGAATTGAAAAGGTAAGTAGTGTGCCTATCACTTTTGACGGTAAAGCAGAATTTAACGTATATAATGCTTTAGCAGCAGCCCTTGCCCTATATGTGTATGGTTTTAGTCCTGAGGATATCCGTTTAGGATTACAGACATTTGTCAACTCTCCAGCACAAACTCCGGGTAGAATGAATATTTTCCAATTTAAACATTTTACTATCATGCTAGACTATGCACATAATACTCATGGCATTATAGCTTTAGGGAAATATATCAACTCTGTCAATGCTACTAAAAAGGTGGGTGTCATTGCTGCCGTAGGCGATAGAAGAGATGAAGATATCTTGTCTTTAGGAGCAGAGTCTGCTAAAATTTTTGATGAAATAATTATTAGACAAGATAAAAACACTAGAGGACGCAGCCCTGAAGAGTTAATTGATTTATTAAAACAAGGTATTGCAACTATTAAAACAGATATGCCGATAGTAGCGATACCAAAAGAAAGTGAGGCCATAAACTATGCCATTAAAAATGCACAAGAAGGCTCGTTTATTACTATTATTAGCGATGTGATACCTGATGCTTTAGATCAAGTTAAACATTATAAGGATAAAGAACTAGGTCTGGAATAACCCCTAAATTAAAAGAAGCCTAAATGTAAACTCATTTAGGCTTCTTCGTTATGATGAATAGACTTTAAATTGTCGCCATCTCTTTGATGCAATTTTTTAAATAATACTCCACTAAAAAGCGTTAATAAACCTAAGCTTATAAAAGTGTAACGGAAAGCACTATGAAGATTGTGGGCGTGCCCCATATTTTGATGATCAAAAAATTGTAAAACCAATAAGCCAAATGCTATACCAAAACCAATACTCAGTTGTTGATTAACAGAAAGTAGTGTGTTGCCAGAGCTGTTTTGATGGTCTCTTAAGTCTGCAATGCTAATAGTGTTCATTGATGTGTATTGAATACTATTAAAATAGCCCAATATTGCTGTGATGGGTAAAAACCAATATATCGAACTATCTTCTTGAGGAATAGCTAAACACATAATCATAATGCCATTCATAAAAGTATTAATTCTTAGCGTGGTTCTATAACCTAGCTTATTTAATATTTTAATTACAGAGCTCTTACCAAGTATGGCTGTAAAAGCCATTGGCGCTACGATCCAGCCACTTACTACTGCATCTTTTTTATAGGCTAATTGTATCAACAAAGGCACTAAAAGCGGGATAGCACTGATACCCAAACGCGTTATTAAATTGCCCCAAAAACCTAAGCGAAATGTGCGTATCCAGAAAAGCTTTAAAGGGAAAATAGGCTCTGAAGTTTTACTAGCATAGCGGTAATAGATAAACAGCATAAACAATCCTAAGCTCATTATGAATATGATCTTAGTGTTTAATGGACCAATACCCAGCAATTCTAAACCTATTGCTAAGCAC
>JBDHYE010000020.1:0-10476 GCA_039811245.1 Chitinophagaceae bacterium
AATTTAACGAGTACATCAAGCTCTTTTGTATGTGCTATTTGCGCTTGTAATATTGAAGACACTTTATAATTTGAGCCCAATAGTGCGACACCTTGGCAAGTAGGCTGATTAAAAAAACGACTTTTAGCATTGATACTTAATACATAAGTTTGAGCACCTAAGTATTCTATAATTTCAAACGAATGTTGGTGGAGCAACACACTATCATTTGCAGAAAGCACCTTACTAAAGCGCATTTTAACCAATTGTTTTTTGTTATTCTGCCCATTGTTAGCCTGCAACCAAGTACTATCCCAGTTTTGCCATGAGCTGTTTATATTCTGAGGAAACCAATTTTGATTCTTTTGCTGCCCAAAAACTGTTACAGCTGTGAAAAATGAAAGAATAAAAACTTTAATTGTAAAATTGATATTCATAAAACTATTTAATGCTGGTGAATAAAATTTAAGCTCAAAAAAAGAAGCCTAAAAGTAAATTTACAATAATATTTTAATAAAAAATATTACCAACAAAATACAATTATATTGACTGATGAATTTCTAAGTTTATAAAATGCGACAAATGCCGTATTCTTTGGGCTCTTACAATGTTCTAATATTGCATAAATTCTTTGGATTCAAAATGAGTGGGTCAAGTGTAATTTTATTTGATCAGTTATAAGAACCTAATGGAATAATTTTAAATTATTAGTAAAGGCTAAATTATCAATGTACACAAACATTATTGCCTATATCTTTTTTTACAGTATGCTTATTGGTTTAATAAGTACAATAAGCTATATATTTTATAAAAGAAGAAAAAAGAAAATACCCTATACTGATGAAGTGATAAGTAAAGTACATTTAGAAGCTAGACCTAATACAGAAATGCAGTACGAAATGCAGAAGTTATTAGATAATAGACTACAAAAAATGCAACAACTTTTCCCTGAAAAATCTAATATAAAAGAGCCGGTAGAAGATTTAATTCAATCGTTCAAAAATAATTTTAGTACTGCTGTACGGCTATATCAAAACTTAAAAGTGAATGAGTAGCTTAAAAACTATTGATAAGCATTATATAAAATGCTAAATAGTTATATTTTTGAGCCAATGCGATTTTTACGATACTTAATATTATGCTTACTAGCTACCTCTTATGGTTATAGTAAATCTAATGTAACTAAAATAGACAGTTTAAAAACTGTGTTACAAAAGTGTAGCCAAGAAGAAAAATCCAAAATATGGATTCAACTAGCCCATCAATATGCATTGAAACACCCAGACAGTACGGAGCAGTGCTTAGATGCTGCTATTAAAGACGCTACAAACCCAAATACCTTGGGTGATGTATATTTTGACCGTTCACAATATTTTAGATATGTAAGCAATATAAAAGAAGCCTCTAAAAGTATAGACAGTGCTATTAAATACTATACCGGCACAAATGATTCACTTTTGCAAGAAGTACTACTCCAAAAAGTTATTATAAGTACTGATATTGGAGCATATAAAGAAGCTATAAACAATGGGTACAAATTAATTGAACTAAATAAAAAAATTGGCAATAAAAATAATGAACTCTATGCTACACTGCAATTAGGCTATGTTTATGATAGAATGGGTGAATATGAAAATGCACTAAAATGGTATAATGTAGCTTTAAAAATAAAAGGTGTAGATGATAATAATATTATTGGCAAAAATTACGGATTAATCGGAATAGCTTATGATGAATTAAAAGATTTCAAAAAAGCGATTCATTATAATAAAATTGCGATTTCATATTTCTTAAAACAAAATAGCAGCTCTTATCTTACTACTTGGTATTCCAATTTAGGAAACACGTATTACAAAATGGGGCTTTTAGACTCGGCCGAAAAATATACCCTACTAGGGCTTAAAGATTACGAGAACACGCTAAGCGTTACTAAAATCAACCTTGCCAATATTTATACGAAACAAAACAAATTTAAAAAGGCAAAAATAATTCTAGATACTGTACTTAATCAATTAGAGCATGACGAAAACCCTCAAATGCTTTCAGAGTGTTATTATGCTTATCATAATTATTACAAAGCGCAAAACCAATTTAAACAAGCGCTAGATTATTATGAAAAGTATAAACTCAATGAAGATCAAAGACTATCAAAAGAAAAAGTAGAACAAATTAATGCCTTAACCATACAATATGAAACTGCCGAAAAAGAAAGAAAAATACTGGACCAACAAGCCAAAATTGTACAACATAATATTGCTTTGAAAAACAGAAATTTATGGATTGGTGGGTTGATACTACTCATTTTAATTATAAGTCTGATTGCCTATTTTATTTATAAACATCAAGTGTTAAAAAGCAAACAACAACGTTTAGAAAATGAAATGCAGTTGGCATTAGAAAGAGAATCTCATCAAAATAGACTTCAAGAACAAAAACTCTCTATTTCAAGAGACCTGCACGATAATATTGGGGCGCAATTATCCTTTATTGTTTCTGCCATGGATACCATAAAGTATTATTTTAAAAACAATGAGATTACTGCAATACCGCATAAACTGCAAGCCATAAGCACTTTTGCTAAAGAAACCATACAAGAACTAAGAGATACTATTTGGGCAATGAATAAGCACGAAATACCCATACTTGAACTCAAATCAAGAATTGCCAACCTCTTTGAAAAAGCAAATCTTGTAGAAAAAAAATGCACCATGCAATTGCATATTGATCAAAATATTGCTGATGATTTTAGTTTTAATTCATTGCAAGGACTCAATATTTTTAGAATCATACAAGAAGCCCTCAATAATGCTTTAAAATATGCAGAGGCTTCTCAAATCAATGTAAAAATAGAAAAGAAAGAAAAGGAATTAATTTGTAGTATTATAGATAATGGTAAAGGATTTAATGAACAACATATTGAACCTGGCAATGGGCTTAACAATATGCGTAAAAGAGCAGCTGAACTCAATGGCAGTTTACAAGTCCTTTCTGTATTAAACCAAGGCACTCACATCATTTTACAAATAAAACTAGCCTAAAACCAAATGGAAATTTCAATTGCTATTGTAGATGACAATAATTTTTTAATAAAAATTGTAAAAGAAAAACTATCTTTTTTTAAAGATATTAAGATCAATTTTAGTGCTTTAAATGGTGTACTGTGTTTGCAAAAATTAGAACAAAACCCTAATACACAAATCATCTTAATGGATATTGAAATGCCCGAATTAAATGGCATTGAAACCACAATCCAGATAAAAGAAAAGTATCCGCAAATTAAAATCATTATGCTCACCGTTTTTGATGATGATGACAATATCTTAAAAGCTATACAAGCTGGTGCTGATGGATATTTATTAAAAGAAACCCCCGCCGAAAAACTACACGAAGCCCTACTACAAACCTTAGAAGGTGGTGCTGTAATGACCCCATCTATAGCCCAAAGAACATTGAAAATATTAAGAAAGCAGCCGATTGTAAACTCAGAAACCGATGCAAAATTAGATTCAAACTTATCAGACCGTGAAATTGAAGTATTAGAGTATTTAAGCAAAGGTTTAGCTTATACCAATATAGCAGAACAACTTTTTCTATCGCATTATACCGTAAGGAAGCATATTGAAAATATCTACAAAAAACTACAGGTACATTCCAAAATAGAAGCTTTAAATGTAGCACGTAAAAATAAAATTATCTAAACCAGATAGAATAGGAGCCTTCAAACTTGAAACAGATCATTACTACATTTTAAGAATTATATTTATGATAATTATGATTGGATAAAGTACTTTACTTGTACTTTTGCGTACAATGAAATTTGAGCAGTACGCTATATCTCCTATAATTAAAGAGAATCTTAAACAGCTGGGTTTTAAAAAACCTACCGATATTCAATTTAAAGCCATTCCTTCTATTCTAAAAGGAGATGATGTATTGGCTATAGCACAAACCGGCACCGGCAAGACCGCCGCTTTTGCCATACCCTTAGTGCATATTATATTAAGTAGAAAACCCTTTAATAAGCTTAATCAGATTAAAGCTTTGGTGATGGTACCTACGCGTGAATTAGCCTTGCAAATCGCACAAGTGTTTCATAGTATTGCAGCACATACACCACTTACATGCTTAGGATTGGTGGGTGGTCTTGAGCAAGAGCAACAAATTAATATTTTAAAAAAAGGGGTAGATATTTTAATCGCTACACCAGGAAGAATGTTCGACTTAGTAAGTCAAAAAATGATTGATTTAAGTAGAGTAGATATTTTAGTATTAGATGAGGCAGACCGTATGCTGGATATGGGCTTCAATAAAGATATTCAAGATGTTTTAAAGCTATTACCCAAGAGGCATCAAACACTATTTTTTTCTGCTACCATAAACGAAAAAATCAAAAAACTCTCTTATAGCATCGTCCAAAACCCCATTCGGATACAGATTTCACCCAAAGACCCAGTATCTAAAAACATTCAACATGCCTTACTCTTTGTAGAGATGGACGATAAACGCTTTTTTTTAGAGCGTTTTGCAAAAGAATATCATGATAAGAAAATACTTGTTTTTGTACGTACCAAAGTAAGAGCCGAACGGGTAGCCGCAGCCATGAAACGAGTTAATATAGATAGCCTTACCATGCATGGCGATAAAGACCAAACAGACCGGCTAAAAACTTTAAAAGCGTTTAGAGAGGGCAGCATTCCGCTACTTATAGCTACCGACCTCAGTGCCAGAGGTATTGATATACCAGGTATTGATATGGTGATCAATTATGACATACCTGATAATGCAGAAAATTATGTGCACCGTATAGGGCGTACTGGTCGTGGGAGAGAAAAAGGAAAAGCGATTTCTTTTTGTAGTCAAGAAGAAAAAACACTGATTCAAGATATTGAACGCTTTATGAATAAAGCCATTCCGGTAATGGAATGGGACCGACAAAGCTATTTAGAAACCATCGTTTTTACAGACGATGTGCCCAACCACAACTGGCAGTTGCTAATTGATGAAGCGGATAAAGAAGAAAAAACAATAAAGAAGAAAAAATCAAAAAAATAATGTTTAAAAAATATTTTATCCTTTTCTTTTTACTAGGACTCTTTAGCACTACCCTACATGCTCAAAACAAAGCAGAGCAAGCCATTAGGGAGGTTTTAGCGGAACAAACTCAAGCTTGGAATGAAGGTAAAATTACAGACTTTATGAAGGGCTATTGGAATAGCCCCAATTTAATATTTGTATCCAAAAATGGATTACGTTACGGATACGATAGTACTTTAAAAAATTATTTAAAACATTATCCTACTACTAAAGAAAGTGGCATTCTAAAATTTGAATTGTTTCAAGTTAAAAAACTTAGTTCAAAATATTATTTGGTACTCGGTTCTTGGCATATACATAGAGCAATAGGCGATGTACAAGGCTGTTTTAGCCTACTATTTAAAAAGATAAAGGGAGAATGGAATATTGTGATTGACCATAGTTCTTAATTGCGATTTGAGCCCAAAAACAAAAAACCATCAGTAGAAATTTTACTGATGGTTTTTTATTAATTATAGTAACTCACTATTATGGGAAGATACCTAATTGTTCATAAGCTACCCCAACTTTATTGATAGACACTACAAAAGCAGCTGTTCTTAAATCCTCGGCACCTGTGCTAAGTAATGACTCTCTAATTTCGTGATAAGAACCGATCATTGTATCTTCAAGACCAGAGTAAACTAAATCTACTTCATCAGGACCGTGTTGAATTTGTAAACGTTCCGTATCACTTAATTGTTTACCAATAAGGCTTTCAAAAGATTTTAAGATAGCCTTATTTTGGTTTTCACTAAAACGCTTGTCTAAACGTCCAAAACGTACGTGGCTAAGGTTTTTCAACCATTCAAAATAAGAAACCGTAACACCACCTGCATTTAAATACATATCAGGAACAATTAATACTCCTTTAGCATTTAATACCGCATCAGCATCTGGAGTAAGTGGTCCATTTGCACCTTCACCGATAATTTTAGCCTTAATACGGGGAGCATTTTCACCAGTAATAACGGCTTCTAAAGCAGCTGGAATAAGGATATCACATTCTTGCTCTAAGGTTTCTTTTGTATTTTTAATATCTGTAGCGCCAGGGAATCCTAATATAGAACCTGTAGATTTACGATGTGCTACTACATCATCAAGATTTAAACCTTTCTCGCTATAGATACCACCTTCATATTCTGCAAGACCTACTAATATTGCACCTGCCTCGCTAAAGAATTTTGCTGCACTATACCCTACATTACCTAAACCTTGTACGATCACTTTTTTACCTTCAATACCTGTAGAAAGACCTAATTTTTTCATGTCTTCTGCAACATTTACCACCTCTCTGATACCATAATAAATACCTAGACCTGTAGCTTCTGCACGACCAGTTACACCACCTTGGCTAACGGGTTTACCAGTTACACAACCTAAAGCGTTAATATCACCAGGGTTTAAAGTAGCAAAAGTATCGGCTATCCAGCTCATTTCTCTAGCACCAGTACCATAGTCGGGAGCAGGTACGTCAATACCAGCACCGATAAAGTTTTTCTTAACTAATTCGGTAGTGTATCTACGAGTAATTTTTTCTAATTCAAAAACTGAATATTTTTTATGATCAATTTTGATGCCTCCTTTAGCACCACCAAATGGCACATTCACAATAGCACATTTGTAGGTCATTAACGCTGCTAAGGCCATCACCTCATCTTGGTTAACATCTAAGCTATAACGGATACCACCTTTACAAGGTAATTTGTGATGAGAGTGTTGTACCCTATAGGCTTCAATTACTTCGATATTATCGCCGATCCGAACCGGAAATTTCATACGATAAACCGAATTACACGCTTTAATTTGTTCGAGAATACCTTTCTCGAAACGTGTGTGAGTGGCAGCTTTATCAAAGTTGCGCTCTACACCCTGAAAGAAACTGTACTGTCCTGACATGGCTGTTTTTTTTATTTAATTTTTAAAATTTGTATCTGAATCTTTTTCTAGTTTTTGAACTCTTTTTTCTAAATAAATTAAAAAAGCAAAAATCCCTACAAAGATAGTAGCCAAAACTGCAACAACAACATAAATTTTACCATCGTTGCGCATAGCAGTAGCCATATCTTGAGCCAATAGCGCTTGGGGTGCTAATACCAATAATACACTATAGAATATCGCGAATATTTTTTGCTTCATTATAAAAAGAGAATTTAAAATTTATCCTAATTGTTTATCGAGCTTTTGTTGTTTAAGGAGACCTAATCTTATGGTCAAACTACTCAACCAAAAACCCATCATAATCCACCCAATTACCGCAGGATAAAACACCCAACGCATATTATTATCTAAATCATATTTACCAAAAGCAGGATTGCCACCATTACCCGGATGTAAGGAACTTACCATTCTAGGTAGTACGAATATCAACGGAATCATTAAAGCAAAAATGAAAATATTGTACACGGCACTTATCTTAGCTCTTTTTTCGTCGTCTGCTATCCCCCCTCTTAAAACCCAATAAGCAAAATAGGTGAGCATGCACAAAGCAGTAGCTAACTCTTTAGGGTCGTTACTCCATGCAAAACCCCAAGTAAATTTAGCCCACTCCATACCTGTAAGCATACCCAAAACACTAAAAAAAATACCTGTATAGGCTAAAGCTGCTGAGTAGATATCTGCTTTTAATTGGTTGTGTCTTAAATAAATAATGGCATAATAAGCAGATGCTGAAAATAAACAGATCATGGTAAACCACATAGGCACATGAAAGTAGAGATTGCGAATGGTTTCATTTAAGATATCCATAGCAGGGACTTCACCCAAAAATCCCATTATGATGGAATAAAGTACAAATAAAAAAGCAAGGATTTTCCACCACATTTGGCGCATCATCTCTCAAAAAAATTTTTTCAAAGGTACAATTTAAAAAATAGGAAACAATTTAAAAATTATTTAAAATGCACTTATTTTTTAGGGTTTAATTTTTCATCACTCGTTTAATGTAACATACGTTGTTTCATCGCCTCATAAAGTATCATTCCACTAGCTACAGATACATTAAGCGAGTCAAATTTACCCTGCATAGGAATGTGTATAAGCTGGTCTGCTGCACGAATGCATTCTTTGCTAATACCTTTATCTTCTGCACCCATAACAATTACACTAGGCCCTGTAAAATCTACTTTGAATAGTTCATTGCTCCCTTTTAAATGTGTAGCCAGCACTTGAATTCCGTTAAGTTTAAATATATCTATTGCTTGCGCTACTGAAGGCACTCTACATAAAAGTATTTGGTGTAAAGCACCAGCAGAGCTTTTAATGGCTTCTTCTGTTAGCGATGCGGCATGCGAATTAGGTAAAACCAACACCTGTGCACCACAACATAAAGCGGTTCTGGCAATAGCACCAACATTCCTAACATCTGTTACACCATCAAGCAATACAAAAAGTGGATTTTGTCCTTTTCCAACAATAAAATCAATACATTCTTGAAGGGGCATATATTCTATCAATGCACTTAATGCTATAATACCTTGATGTGGAGCTTTGGTCAGATGATTCAGTTTTTCAACGGGTACTAGACTTAAAGGTATTTGGTTTTGTTTAGCAAGCTGTTTAATATGCTGTACTTCTACTCCTGTTGCACTTCTTAATAAAAAAATTTTTTCAATGGCTTTACCTTGCTCTAAGGCCTCTTCTATAGGTTTACGCCCTATGAGTAAGGGTAAAGAAGAACGTTGAGGTTTTGTTCCCCATTTTTTCTTTTGAAATTCCATATTTAAAAATATATTTATTGACCACTACGCTATTCTTTATAAAATAGGGTTCACTTTTATGATAGCGAACCCTATTTGAAAAATTTATTGACTTAAGTTTATGCCATATTATGAAATACATGTTGCACGTCATCATCTTCTTCTAAGCGGGCTATAAGTTTTAAAACATCTTCTGCTTGTGAATCACTTATTGCTACCGTATTTTGAGCTATCCATTCTAGCTCAGAAGATAAGGGATTTAAGCCTTTTGACTCTAAAGCATTTTGCATGTTTCCAAAATTGGTAAAATTACAATGCACGACTAAATTTCCTTCGGCATCTTCACCTAATTCTTCTAAACCCGCATCTATTAGCTCTAGCTCCATATCGTCTGCATTTAAGCCTTCTGATTTCAATTTAAAAACACCCATATGGTCAAACATAAACCCTACAGAACCGCTATTACCTAGATTACCACCACCTTTGTTAAAATGTGAACGTACATTGGCTACTGTACGTGTGGTATTATCTGTAGCGGTTACTACCATCAATGCTATGCCATGAGGAGCATAACCTTCGTAAACTACTTCTTCATAGTTACTAGTATCTTTTCCTAAAGCGTTTTTAATAGCATTTTCAATTCTGTCTTTAGGCATATTTACAGACTTCGCATTCTGAATTACCCTACGCAACATTGGGTTTGTATTCGCATCAGGACCGCCTTTCTTAACCGCTATCGCAATCTCTTTACCAATACGGCTAAACTGCTTTGCCATTCTATCATAACGCGCAAACATGGTTGCCTTCCTTACTTCAAAAATCCTTCCCATAATATTCGTTTATATTTATTATCGAGCTTTAAAATTTAGGGTGCAAAATTAATTATTTTAGCAGCAAATACCAATAAAATATAGTTTCATTTTATTGGAATAAAACCTTTACCAAGCCAGCTCATCGTCTTTATCGGGCTTGTGTGGTGGATATTTAAGCCTTAAGGCTTTAGATGCAATATGCTTTTCAAGTATTAATTTAGCAAAAGCCATTGGTACATCTTGAGCAGCAAGAGCTACTTTTAATTGAGGTTCCAAAATATCAATCTTATAAAAATATTGAAACAATACCCCAATATTATAGTGCATCATATAGGCCACTTTGTATGATAAGGCTTCCAAAAAGGCAGCTTCGTTTAAAAAGGGACTAGTATCTAAAGCTAAATCTGGCGCCTGATCTTTTAACCACAAGTTATAATCTGAAACAGGTATGTCCATATATCTAATAGAGATGGTTTAACGTAATTCCCAATCAATAATTTGGTTGACCCACTCTTGCCTGAAAGGGCTTTGTACTTTGATATAGTTATCTGTATATCCCTCCATCATTCCATTTTTATTAGCCGATTCAAACAGTACTTTTCTTTTTGTATCTCTAAATTGAGCTTCAAAAAAATGTTGTTTTTGAAGGGATAGGTTACGCAATATTTTATTCCGCTCATTACGTACCGGTATAGGCACAATAGGTTGAATCTCTAATGCAACAGTTTTAGTACGCTCTGAATAGGTAAATACATGAAAATACGAAACATCTAACTGGTGTAAAAAATCAAAAGTTTCTTTAAAATGATGCTCACTTTCACTGGGGAAACCTACAATAACATCAACACCTATAGCAGCATCGGGTATATATTTTTTAATTAACGCTACTTTTTCAGCATAGAGCTCTTTTTTAT
>JBDHYE010000021.1:0-10455 GCA_039811245.1 Chitinophagaceae bacterium
CGGTATTAATACCAATCCGTTAAGTGAAATAGGTGTATATAAAGAAAATAATAAAAGAACTGAAAACAGTTTTAGCATTGATGCCTATTTTGGAGGGCGCAAAGAGATAGTTACTTCAAAACAATTTGAGGCTTGTGTTGCTACCGCTATTTGTGGAGGTATAGAGCTCAACTTGATGCAAGCAGACAGTGTAAACCCTGTAATGGTATTAGATTTAAGAGTACTAATGGGTGGTGTAGAAATTATAATC
Source organism: Chitinophagaceae bacterium (assembly GCA_039811245.1). GTDB lineage: Bacteria > Bacteroidota > Bacteroidia > Chitinophagales > Chitinophagaceae > Rurimicrobium. The sequence goes on from JBDHYE010000021.1 coordinate 251, forward strand.
CCATCACATTGGGAAATTATTAATGAAGTAGATGTGCTATTAGGTGGTGTAGAAGACCGTAGGAACTTGAGAACAGATATAGGCGATAAAGATGCCAAACAACTTGTAATAAGAGGGAGTATCTCATTAGGCGGTTTAGAAATAAAATCTTATTAATGCTCCATTTACAGCCTTAAACCTTATGGTTTTAACTCAGTATTTTAATATTAAAAAAATAAGTTTGTTGCCAATAGTGCTTTACCTTTTTGGTATAGCACTATTACCTTTTGGCACTAATGAGAGCTTTAAATGGAAAGCATTAGTTATAGATATTAGCATACATGCGCTGTTTGTAATATTGAGTAATATATTATTGAATTGGCGGATTAAACACTACCCTACCAAGGTGTTAGCTAAAGCCCATGCGACCCTATTAGCTTTTTTTGTAGCTATCGTATTGTTTTTATTAGCAGACCTTTTGCTCTGTAGTCTATTAATAAATGATAACAGTTATTTAGTGCATTTAGACCAGACACAGTCTATGCGCTATATATTAAGCTGGATGTGTTTAGGCTGGATAGCCCATATTACCGTATTAAGAAAATGGCAAGCAGAAAATCAAAAAGAATATGAACTACATCAAAAATCATTAATCCATTTAAGAGATGCAGAGCTGTTTAAATTACGACAACAGTTGCAACCCCATTTTCTATATAACAGTCTGAATTCTATCAATGCCTTAATACAATTAGACCCGGATAATGCACAGGTCATGGTCGGGAAACTATCTGATTTTTTACGGCTGTCTGTAAAAAGAGAATTAGATGAGTATTTAGATATCAATGAGGAATTGGAGTATATTGAAAGCTATTTATCCATAGAATCTGTTCGGTTTGGCAATAGGTTAAAAGTGAATATTGAAAAAGCAGCACCCTTTAATACACAAGCAAAAGTGCCTGCTTTTATGCTTCAACCCATTATTGAAAATGCTATTAAGTTTGGATTATATGGTAATACGGGTGAGGTACAGATAAATATAAATATAGAAACCACAGCTAAGCTACTTAATGTTAGCATTGAGAATCCATTTGACCCACTTAGCCAAACTCAAAAGCAAAAAGGTACTGGTTTTGGATTAGAGGCTATAGCACGAAGATTGAGCATATTATACCGAAGAAACGATCTACTAGAAACCCAGAAAATTGAAAATATTTTTATAACCCGATTAAAAATACCGCAATAACATGTACAAAGTTATCATAGTAGATGATGAGCCACTAGCAAGGGCTTTGATAAAAAAAAGATTAGAAGATTATCCTAATTTTCAAGTGCTTGATGAGTGCCAAGATGGTTTTGAGGCATTTAAAAGTATAGGGTTACACCAACCCGATTTAATATTTTTAGATATTCAGATGCCACGTATTAATGGGCTAGAGCTATTAGAAATGTTAGAACAAGCACCTGCGGTAATCTTTACTACAGCATTTGATTCTTATGCTATGAAAGCATTTGACAATAATGCTATTGATTACTTATTAAAGCCTATTACTAAAGAGCGTTTTGACAAAGCGATTCAAAAATGTTTACAACAAAATGTAAGTAGTAATATCCAAAATATAAACAAACTGATAGACAGTAATGTAAATGACAACTATCAGAATAGAATCGTAGTAAAAGACAAAGGCAATATACGAATCATTCCTGCCGATGAGATTCATTATATTGAGGCCAATGATGACTATGTAAAAATTGTAAGCAAAGAGGGGTCTTATTTAAAAAAGAATACCTTAAGTAATCTTGAAAAATCACTTGATCCAAAACAATTTGTTAGAGTACACCGCTCTTACTTAATGCCGGTAAAACAATTAATGAGCATTGAGCCTTATGAAAAAAATAGTCAGATAGCAATACTCCATTGTGGCATGAAACTCCCTATTAGCCAAAGTGGCATGTTAAGACTAAAGGATATTTTGAGAATGTAAACACTACTATATCGTTTTAAAATAGGATTCAGAATAGGACTAAAGTATTGTATAATGAGCATGCAAAAGAAACAACTTCCCATTGGCTATTATTTGAAACTAGCAGACACTTGTTTGACAAGAGGCATTGATGAGATTCAATCCCAATATGGATTGACAAGAATTGAATGGCAAGTTATAAATACTATAATGGAACAACAGGCTATTTTAGAATCAGAACTTATAGAACTATTTAAACCAATAGCAGACTTTGAAGCGATTCGTCTAATTCTTAAAACATTTGTTGACAAGAAGTATGTTGAGCAGTATAAAAACATATTGAAGTTGACCATATCGGGTCAAGACTTATATCAATCGTGTTTAGTGGCACAGCAAGATTTTAGAAAAAAAGCCTTTGCACATATTTCCGAAAATGAGTATCAGACCACCCTATCTACATTACAAAAATTGATTGCAAATATTTCATAAATCAATAGTAGAAATAGATTTAAAAGTTAAACCAACTACTTTAATTATTCTAAAAGATATGGAACACTGAGTAAAAAAATAATTCAGCATTTGTAAATAATCTTTTGAATATTTTTGGAAAAATGGAATAAAAATCCCTACATTTGCGCACCTTTAAAAGAAATTTCTTTTGAAGGAAAATATATGGTCGGGTGGCCGAGTGGCTAGGCAGAGCTCTGCAAAAGCTTGTACAGCGGTTCGAATCCGCTCTCGACCTCAACAACATAAAATGGGTAGCTTTAAACGGCTACCCTTTTTTATTGTCAACAAAGCAGTAATTTTAAATTTTTCATCTACTAATTAAATTATGCAAAACGAAAATCAAATTCCTGCAAATAGAATAAGACAAATTTTGCTTTTACTGCTCCTCATCACATTGGGCTTACTAATGTTTTACCAAATGACCTTTATGTTGAGTGCATTTTTGGGGGCAATTACACTATTTATGCTTTTGCGCCGTTTATGCTTTAAACTGGTTTATGAACGTAAATGGAAAAAATGGATCGCTGTAAGTAGTTTAATGCTCAGTTCTTTTATTGCTATTGTGATTCCTTTTGCGTGGGTAACATATATTCTAATCAATAAGATCAGTCCTATAATAAGTGCACCACAAGATATAATAGCAGACATACAGAAAGTAGAAGATTATTTACATCAAAGGTTTGGTATAGATATTTTATCAGAAAAATATATTGAGAAAGTAACCGCAAAACTAAGCGAAGTAATATTGCCTATCATCAGCTCTACAGCAGGGATTCTGATGAATATAGTGATTGCTTATTTTTTACTTTGGTTTTTGCTTTATAATGCTGCCGAAATTGACCGATGGTTATTGAAAAACCTTCCTTTTAAAAAAGAAAATCGTACACGCATTTTAGTAGAGGTGAAAAGTTCTGTAATGAGCAATGCAATCGGATTGCCCATATTAGCTGCTATTCAAGGCTTATTAGCTGCTATTGGTTATGCTATTTTTGGGATACAAGAATATGTAGTTTGGGGTATGATTACTGGCATCTGTTCATTTATACCTTTTGTGGGTACTATGGCTGCTTGGGTACCTTTAGCCTTATTAAGTTTTGCCAATGGCGATATGGGCAATGCCTGGGGACAAGTAATATGGGGTCTAGTAGTGATAGGTATGAGTGATAATATTGTGCGTATGTTTTTACAAAAACAAATCGGCGATGCCCACCCTATAGTAACGGTTTTTGGAGTGATTATTGGTCTTAATTTATTTGGCTTCTTAGGACTTATTTTTGGTCCCTTACTGATTTCATTATTCTTATTACTTGTTAGAATTTATATTGATGAGTTTGGTGAAAATGAAAGCGCTTAATTAATTTAAAATTTCAAACTACTCTAATTAAAAAGTAACTTATATTTTTGAGCTATGAAAAAAGTTTTTGTTGTACTCCTAATGCTGCTATACGGCATCTCCAGCTCGGGGATGTTGGTGCAATTGCATTATTGCAACAATAACTTAAGTGAGATATCATTAAGCAGTAAGCAGGCAGATTGTTGTTGTGAAAGTGAGAATGAAAAGAGCAATGATGATTGTTGCGAAAACCAAGTGATCAGCGCTAAAATTGATATTGATCAATATATAAGCAGTTCAGAAATTGTTTTTGCAAAACAGATACAAGATTGTAGTGCTGTATTACCAATAATATTTGTACCCTATACTGCAAAAACTCAATCTAAAGTACTTGCCAATATCCCCAACACTCTTTTACGGCATAAAACCCGATGGCAAGACATTCCTATCTATAAAAGAAATCTATCTTTCATTTATTACAGTTAAGTATCCATACACACAGATTAGTTCTTATTAAGACAATTTGTGGTGTACTGAATTTGGGGGCTTCTAGCTTCCAAACCCAATTTCTAAATTTATATACTTCCTAATTTTTGAAGTATTTCTAATTACTTAATTGAATAAAAATATTTACAATGAAATTGATCATTTCTTTCTTATGTATTAGCATGAGCATTTTTGGAGCAACAAAGAGTTTTGCCCAAGACCATAAAATTACAACCGATAGCATTAAAGTAGCAGGCAACTGTGGCGAATGTAAAGAGCGAATAGAAGATGCTGCATATATCAAAGGGGTAAAAGAAGCCCACTGGGACAAAAATAGTCACTGGTTAGTATTAAGCTACCGCAACGATAAAACATCACTTGATAAAATCAAGAGCTCTATTTTAGCAGCAGGACATGATTTAGATAGTGTAAAAGCCAGCGACAAAGCTTACGAGAAACTTCCAAAATGCTGCTTATATCGCAGCCATGTTTGTAACGAATAACAATATAATTAATTAAGAACATCATGAATTTAAAAATCAAGCTGGTCTTGGCTATATTGTTATGTACAGTACTAACTAGTAAGGCTCAAGACAGCAATAGACTTATTAAGGGTTATATTTTTGACCATGTAGAGCGTAATAATCCACTAGATGGTGCTAATATTTATAGTCAAGGTCTCTTATTAAATACACAAAGCAACGAGAAAGGCTACTTTCAACTTGCTGTACCAGATAGTATCCCCTATTTAGTGATTAGCTTTTTAGGTTATCAAAATGACACCCTATATTTAAAAAGCCCAAAAGAGCTTTATAGAGTGTATATGAAAGCAAGTAAAGAGCTAAAAAGTGTAACTATTACCCACCGTAAAAAAGCCACTGAAATTAGTACATTAGGTATTCTTAAAACTGAACGTATAGGACAAAAAGAGCTGCTTAAAGCGGCTTGTTGTAACCTAAGCGAAAGTTTTGAAACCACCCCATCGGTAGATGTTTCATTTACAGATGCGATCAGTGGCTATAAGCAGATTCAAATGCTGGGTCTATCTGGACCAAATACACTTTTTACACGTGAAAATATCCCTGATGTAAGAGGGCTAGCAGCCATTACTGGTTTAACGTTTACACCCGGCACTTGGATAGATAATATGCAACTGAGTAAAGGTACTGGCAGTGTAGTTAATGGCCCTGAGGGGCTTGCCGGTCAAATAAATATTGAATGGCGTAAACCTTTTGAAGAGGCAGACAAATGGAATTTTAACCTCTATCAAAACTCTCAAGGGCGCACAGAAGGTAATGTAGTGCATAAGTTTAAGGTCAATAAAAATGTAAGTAGTAATCTATTTCTTCATGGCCGCAACCAATGGATGCGCTTAGACCAAAATAAAGATGCCTATATGGACCAACCCTTAGGAAATCAGTTTATAGCGGCCAACAGATGGTTTGCATTTTTGCCTCATAAATTTGAATTGCAGTGGGGAGTAAAAGCAAGCTATGCCGATAATGTAGGAGGTATGCATGATTTCAAAAAAGGGCAAGCAATAGAAATGGGTAAAACATGGGGCTATGAATCGGATATAAACCGTATAGAAGCATGGGCTAAAATTGGTAAAATATTTGAAAACAAAAGTTGGAAAAGTATGGGTTTACAGCTTTCTACTTGGGCTCATCAACAAAATGCAATGTATGGTTTTAGAAACTATAAAGGAAAAGACAATGGGCTATATGCCAATTATATTTACCAGAGCATTATTGATAATACCAACCATATCATTAAAACCGGAGCAAGCTTTAATCTTGACCATATTAGTGAAAACGTAGAAAGCGTAGGTTATACACGTAAAGAAATCAATACAGGTGTATTTGCAGAATACAGTTACCAATACTTAGAAAAATTTAATCTTGTAGCTGGTATCAGAGCAGATTATAATAACCTCTTTGGCTTCTATGCTACACCCAGACTGCATCTGCGCTATGCACCATGGTACAATGCTGCATTAAGAGCCTCTGTAGGAAGAGCGCAACGTACCGCCAATTTCCTATCAGAGAATATGGCTTACTTAGCAAGCAATAGAGCTTGGATATGGAATCAAAACAATATGGATTATAGCTTAAAACCTGAAGTAGCCTGGAATTACGGTTTAAATTTTACTCAAAAATTTAAACTCAATTATAAAGAAGGTACATTTAGTTTTGATCTCTACAATACTCAATATCAAAACCAAATCGTAGTAGATATTGAAAACCCTGACCAGGTAAAATTTTATAATCTTAATGGACAAAGTTTTGCTAAAAGCTTCCAAGCGCAATTAGATTATGAACCTATCCGTAAACTAGATGTAAGATTAGCTTACCGCTGGTATGATGTGCAAACACAGTATCAAAGTGGACTTAAGGAAAAACCTTTAGTGGCAAGGAATAGAGCATTTATTAACATTGGCTATGAATTTGCTAAGTCTTGGAATATTGATTATACCTTACATTGGACAGGTAGTAAAAGAGTCCCCCTAAGTTATCATCAAAAAGATCATTTATTGGCATCTTATCAGAGCCCGGATTATATAATAATGAATGCTCAAATATCAAAACACTGGACCAAAGCATTTGAAGTTTATTTAGGTGTAGAGAATATTGCCAATATTATGCAGCACCAAATGATACTTAATAGCGACAATCCTTTTGGTAAAGGCTTTGATGCTTCTTTAATTTGGGGTTCTGCAATGGGAAGAAATATTTATGCTGGATTAAGGTATAACATTAAATAGCCATTATAATATCTTACTAAAATGCTCAAGTAATTTAAAACTTGAGCATTTTTTTTATGCTTTAAAAATACTAAAACCCAAGGCAAAAGCTAATAAGCTTAACACTATGCTTAAACTAACATAAAATAGCATTTGCAAATAACTACCTTGAGCATACAACTGATACGTTTCTGCAGAAAAAGCAGAAAAAGTAGTAAAGCCTCCACAAAAACCCGCTATTAATAGGGCTTTTAAAGTTTCTTTTTCAATACAATAATTATTTAAAATACCCAATAGAAGGGCCATTAAAAACGAACCTAAAATATTAATCAATAATGTAGCGAATGGAAATGAAGCCTTTGATTTAAGGAGAAAAAAATAGGAAAGTACATACCTCAATACTGCGCCCACTGCCCCTCCTAGTGCTACGAGTAATATGTTTTTAGAATGCATTGATTGAGGTTGAATTGCTAATATTTATTTAATGTTTTAAAGGTCTGAATAAAATCATTTTACTTTGTCTTTAAAGTAAATCGCAAGGTTTTTTCGTTTTAAAAATTAAACTATCCAAAAGTACGATAATGAAAGATAAAATAGAAATATGGCATAATAATGTGTGCAGTACCAGTAGAAAAGTATTGCAACATATTGAAACAGAAAATGAAGTACAAATAGTAGATTATATTAAAAATCCACCCAGTGTAGAGGCTTTAAAAAAAGTGCTTAAAATGATGGATCAACCAGCTACATATATACTGCGTAAAAAAGATAAAGTATTTCAAGAATTGTTTGAAGGTAAAAACTTAAGCAATGATGAATGGATAGAAGCAATGCATAAGCATCCAAGTATTATTGAAAGACCTATCGTTATCATTGGTAAAAAAGCCTATTTGGCGCGCCCTTTTGAAGAGTTTAAACATATACTAGAACAAAAATAAAGCTTGATGAAACAATTGAATCTATATAGTCTTCTACTTGCATTAATATTTTTTGTGAGCACAAATGGCTATGCTCAAGAAATAAAAATCAATGAGGATTCCGTTTTTGTAAATGGTGCTTTGTATTGTTATATTCATGACATTTCTTCTAATCATCAAGAGTTTAGTTTATTAGATAAAAACAAAAAGGAGGAGCTGTTTATCATATATAATGGAGCGCTTGAGCGCCCTTATGTAGTACAGTTTAGAAATAATCCCAATAAGGCAGCATTGTACCTTAAACCTAATGTGAAACATTCTTTAATTAGCGAGTTGTATCAAAATAATATTTTTGAAGATGGACTTATAAACCCAACAGCAATTCAAAATTTTATTGCCCTTCACCCTTACCCTACAACGGATATTATTCAAAGTATTGGTCAAGATATAAAACAAGGATTAAGTGGATTAGAAAGCACTTTTAATGTTGATCCATCGCTAAAAATGTTTAGAAATAATGAAGCTCGTAAGACATTAGCACTAAAAGTAGAAGGAGATACTATTTATAATTATGAACAAAAAATAGGAACATTTAAGTATTTTGAAACTCAAGAATCAGAGCCAACACAAAGAGTATATAAGTTTTATAACACCAAAGGACTAATCATAGCAGAAGCTACAATAGTAGGTTTTAACAATAAAAAGACAAGTATTTTTGTAGCTCAAGAACAGCAGTATTTTACACTTTATGTAAAATCTAAACAAGGTCAGCAAATTGCTCAAGATATTGCCTCATGGTTATTAGAGAAAAATTATTTTTAATACCCTTAGTGTTTAAAAGAGCAGTAGAGTAAGCCTAACATTATTGCTCTTTATTCAATTATAAAAACGCTATTCTTAAATGACCTTAATTAAGAATAGCGTTTTTTAGTTTAATAGAATTTTATCGTTTAAAACATAAGAGCTCTTTACCTTTTATGTCATAAAGGTATAGGTGGTCATTTTTTAATGCATATTTTTTTGAGGCTTCTAAAAGTTTAAAAAAGCTTTTTGCAACTTTGTTATCTGGGCATGCCATTTTAGTAGAAAGAATATCAGATACTTGAATTTCTTCTTGAGTTAGATTTAATAAGGCAGCATTAAAGCGGTTACAAGCATCTGTACCCGTTACTTTATTGTTGTGTACATCTATTTCTATTTTTGCTGTTGGGCTTTGAGCAGAGATAGCTATACCTTCCATCGCTGTTAGCATCCAAAAACCCACCAATTGGTCTTTGGTACTTTTTGAAAATGTAATAAGTACTTGATCCTTATCATTCAATAGTAAAAGCATATTGTCTTCAACTTTATAAGCAGCAACTTTTGAAAGCGTACTATAATATTCAGCACCAATATCTGGCAATATACACGCTCTCATTGTAGCAGCAGCATGACCTAAGCTCAAGGCTTTTTGACCAATATGTGTTATTGTTCCAGAATAAGAATTACAACCATCATTGCCAGAATAGCTTTGTTGAGCTAGATTCATGAACAAAGTAGGCAGTGATTTAATATCCTTTGGTTTTAGTCCATTAATGGTTTCCAAATTCCATTCACCTATCGCCGCATAACGATTATCTTTTTGTTTCATTAAAATATCGGTTGATTCATATTGAAAATTGACTTGTTCTGTGGGCATTACTTCAGGGTCTAATGCTACTTTTTTAACCTTTAAATGCTTCATAATACCCTCTTGAAAATAGTAGCCTTTAAGCGGTTGTTCTAACAAAAACCAAGTGTTTGATTCTGGATTATCGTTCTTATTTACCCAATAGTATTGTTTAGGACTGGTATCTTCTGCCTTAGTTACTTTGTAACCCGATACCCAAAGACCTTCTTCAATAATTTTAGGGTTTTTACTTTTTTTCATTGTACTGCAAGAACCGGTCAAAATACCGATGGCTATGAGTCCTAATAATTGTAATTTCATTATTTTATGTTATATCTAGTTTAGACGTTTAAACTGTGTAAGAGTTCAATGAGCTTTCCTTAAGTTTTTGTTATAAAAAAGTTTTAAGATTATAACTCTTTAAGTGGCTCCCATTTTAATTTTTCGAAGTGTACTACTTTATCATTCTTTACTATTATTCCTTCTGCTTCCAAAAGCTTTTGCATCTCATTTATGTTTGAAAAATGAAATTTGCCGGTGAGTATTCCGCTGCTATTGACTACTCTATGAGCAGGTACAGGAGGATATACCTTATGCGATTGGCTCATAGCATAGCCTACTAATCGTG
>JBDHYE010000022.1:0-10373 GCA_039811245.1 Chitinophagaceae bacterium
GTAGCCATAAGTATTTTTAAATAATGAAATACTGGGTTTGTTTTTAGGGTCTAAACCTGAAAATATTTCTTGTACATACATTTTAGCTACTCTAAGCGGCGTACCTTTAAGACTATCGTCATTGAGGTCTAAACCTAAGGTTTCCATGATATTTTCAAAATGATGAGCAATTTTTTGAATTTTCTCTTTATCACTTAAGGGGCAATTGAGGGCAATTTTGGGGTTACTTACTACTGTTTTATGAACTTTAAGTTTTAAGGCTTCTTCCATTTTATTTTATTTATCTACTCCATTAGAGTCATTGATAAGGTAAATGGTTACAAGTTTTTTTTAAAAAGCATTAAATATTTTCCATTTCTTTTTCTTCGTGACCCGGTTTGAAAATATTTCCAATGCCTTTACCTATTTTTTGGATGGTTTCAATACCCTTATTTAAAGGCTCTGCAGAGATATCGTCAAAACGCTCAATACTATAATCTATAGGGTAATTCTGTGGATAGATTAATATTTTATTATTTTCAGCAAAATGCTTTTCTAATTTATTAGGGATATTTTCAAATACCGGTAAGTAAGATACAGCACCTTTACGAGCATTGATAATAATAAATAGATCTTCTGTTCTTACGTGTTTAGAAAGGATTAGAAAATCTTCCCAATCATCAAATTTTACTATGCTTATGGGGTTATTCAGTTGTGCTACACTATAATAAGCCCTTATAGCTTTAGCACAAGATTCGTTACAATATACTTGGATACTGGCACTGAGTTCTTGGGCTAATTTACTGCATTTCAACACCCAGTATTCAAAACCTTTTTCGTGCTCTGCCATAAGCGGCGCTACGATTATTATTTTTTTATGCGTTTCAAGGGGTTTTTCAAGCTGGCAAACAAAAATATTTTTATCCGTACTGTATATAATATTATCAATCTTTTTGCCCATGATTTTATCAATCAGGCTCGACTTTTTAGGCCAACCTAATATTAAGCTGTCGGCCATTAGCTCTCTTGATATCCGTACAATACCACTTGCAGGGTTATGGTCAATAGTGGTATGGATACTCACTTTACTCTCACTAGCAGAGGCTTGTTTTACAAAAGCTTCCAGTTTATTACGGGCATTTAGGATATTGGCCTCAGAGGTTTCATTGTTAGAAACTACCGTAAGAATGGCTATAGGTTTAGGTGTTTTTTTATCTTTAAAATAAATAGCTAATTCTAGTAATTTATCTAAGTGTGAAAGGTCTGCGATGGCTAATAAAATTTGTTCTTTTGGAGTGGATTTTTTCTCATCTGTAGTAACACTCGTTTCATCATTGGTTTCAACGATTATTTTTTTAGCCGCTTTTTCTGTTGCAAAAGAGGCTACGATACAGGTTATCAGTATTAAGATAATAGTACCGTTTAGTATGTTTTCATCAAGAATTTTAGCTTCATATCCTACCAGGATTACGGCTAAGGTAGCCGCAGCATGGGCACCGCTTAAGCCAAAAATTAATTGCCTTTGAGCACCGGTAAACTTAAAAATTAATTGTGTAAAGAGTGCTGCTAACCACTTGCTTGATAAGGCTACTACAGATAGGGTTCCTGCAATAACCCAAGCCATTGGCCCTTTTAAAAGAACACTAACATCAACCAGCATACCCACACTAATTAAGAAGAAAGGAATAAAAAGCGCATTGCCAATAAACTCTATACGGTTCATTAATGCTGATGAATGAGGTATTAGTTTATTTAAAGCTAATCCGGCTACGAATGCGCCAATGATAGGTTCTACTCCTGCTAGCTCTGCTAAGAATGCAGCAAAAAATACTACAGAAAGAACAAAGATATAATGGGAGTGTTTTTCACTTTCTAGTTTTCTAAAAAACCATTGTGCAATCCGAGGGATTACTAAAAACATAAAGGCTGTAAAGATTACCAATGAGACCCCTAGCTTAATCCAGAATGCTTGATTTAAACTGCCATGAGCGCTACCAATAATTACCGCAAGGATGATTAATACGGCAGTGTCTGTTAATATGGTACCCCCTACAGTAATAGCTACGGCTTTATTTTTTGAAATACCTAATTTCGAAACAATAGGGTAGGCCACTAAGGTGTGCGTAGCAAACATACTAGCCGTTAAAAAACTTGAACTAAAATCATAGCCTAAAAGATAATGGCATACCGGATAACCAATAGATAAGGGTATGACAAAGGTTAAAAAGCCAAATAAAAAACTTTTATTCTTGTTAGCTTTAAACTCGTTCAGGTCTAATTCCAAACCTGCAATGAACATAATATATAAAAGTCCAATGGTTGAGAATAAATTTACCGCAGAGTTTTTTTCTAAAATATTTAAGCCGTGTGGCCCAATAATGACTCCCGAAATGATCAAGCCTATTATACCCGGAATATTAAGTTTTCGAAGTAGGATAGGGGATAATAGAATAATAAAAAGGATTAGCGAAAATATTAAAACAGGGTTTTTAAGAGGTATTTGGAATCCGTGAATGTATTGTTGTAAAAAGCTCTCCATCTATTAGCTCATGTATTTTTTAATCTTGAAAAATATAGAGTGTCATGCACTTGTTCAGCACCGAAGATAAGATTTTTATTTTAGTGCATTCTTAAAATACACTAAACATAGTGTGTTTAAATGTTTTCTATTTCCTAATAAGGCTTCAAATTTTGACCACGAGGTTTAGAATAAATATTTTTGCAAGCCTATGATTAACAGTCATTCTAAGTTATTTTCCAATAAAGGCTTTCTTCAAATATTATTCATAATTGCTTTTAGCTTAAACCTTAAAAATACTTCAGCTCAAATTAGTCCTCCGGGTTTAGGTAGTGGTCATACTGCTAGCTGGTTGGCTCTAGGTTTAAGACAAGAACTTGACCCTTATCAAAAATGGCAATCGATGACTTATATTGGTTTAGGACGAAAAAGTAATCCTGATAATTTTAACCCATTGCAGAAATCAGGGATATTGGTATTGAATCAAGAATTTTATTACAAAACTAAAAGTCATTGGAAATTTTCTGGGGCTATTAGTTATCGTAATCAAGATGAATATGTAAGTTATGCTCCTTATGAGCATAAAATCCCCTCAATAAAAAAAGAAATTCGTATATATTCCAGAGCAGCCTACGAGATTAAAAATCGATTTTTTAAAATTACACCTACCCTTAGACAAGAATTTAGAAGCTTTAATACACCTCAAAATGATAAATGGCTCGATGCGCTACAATGGCGTACCCGATTACGATTGAAAGCATCTATTTATTTAGATGCTCAAAAAACGCATACTATTATTTTAAGTAATGAGCAGTTGTTTGCTACAGACAAGAAGTTAAATGTACAAGCTTCATGGTCGCCTATGGCTTATAAAGAAAGTCGTTTTGCATTGTATTATTCCTATTCTCCAGAGCACATACCAATTATACTTAGTATTGGTTATATGAATGATTTGATAGGTGCAAAACACCCATACTCTTTAAATTATCTTGCTGTAGATTTAGTTTTTGAAAATATTTTCGGTTGGCATGAGAATGCTAAAGACGAATTGAACGAGAATTTTGAATAGTAATATTTAAGGGTTCAATGGTCTTACGCTTAGTTCATCAATAAGCACATTGTCGGGGCTTTCGAGTATAAATGTAATGATGTCGGCTAGCGCTGATGGGTCAAGCATATTGTTATTCCCTTCAATACCAGAGCTTTCAAAAAATGTAGTATTCATAGAACCCGGATTGAAACAGGTAACTTTTATTTGGTCTTTTCTTAGCTCTTTAAAAAGGGCTTCGCTGTATCCTTGTAATGCATATTTAGTAGCACTGTATGCCCCTTTAGAGGCAGCACTTACTTTACCTAATATTGAGCCAATGTTGATAATATGAGCAGTTTGTTTTCCTTGTTTCATCAAAGGAATTATTTTAGAACATAGATAGTGTACTGCATTTAAATTCGTATCTATCATGTTTTTCCAAGCGTCCATACTTAAAGTATCAATAGCATTAAATTGTGCTACACCAGCATTGTTAATTAATATTTGAGGATAATGATTTTCTGAAAAAGTATTTGTAATCCATGTATCCAGTATTGTTTCTTCACGTATATCTAATACTACTGGTACAAATAATTTTCCAAGTTTTTGATGTAGATCGTTTAATGCGGCACTATTTCTACCTAGCCCATAAACGTTTACTTTTTTAGCTACTAACGCAGTAGCAATAGCAGCCCCTAAGCCTTTGCTAGCGCCGCTTACAAGGGCTATTTTGTTTTCTAAAAACATAAGTTCTTGAAATTAATTATTCATTTTTAGTCCGTGCATCTACTGCATTCATCTCATCAATGGCTAGAGCTGCGTGTGCAAAAGCCCCTCCAGCTCTCATTTCTGCCGCAACCCATATCGCTTCCATAAGTTCCTCATTGCTGGCTCCTTTTTGTTTGGCTATTTTAGTATGTCCTTTTATACAATAAGGGCATTGAGTTACATGAGCCACTGCTACGGCTATGATTTGTTTTGTTTTCTCATCAAGCGCACCTGCTTGAAATACTGTTTTACTAAAATTTCTAAACGATTCAGAAATTTCTGGAGCTAACGCATGACGGGTTTGAGACATCTCTCTTGTAGCTTGAGGATATAGGTCTTTATTTTCTTGACTCATAAAAAACTATTATTTTATACTTGTTAAAAATCTTGTGCAATAGGGTTTAATTGTGTAGGAGTATCGATACCTTTCAAAGGTACTTATCTTATAAGTGCAATATTATTCGCATTGTTGATTGCGTCCTACAACTTATCTATATTGTTTTAAATCCAGCTTAACTCTTTGAATCCTTGCATGGTTCTAATTTCATCTAAGAGTTGCTCTGTTTTAAGTTCATGAGTATGGTCTATTTTTAATAAATAATTTAAAGTGTCATTTTGATTTTCGATACTCAGCGAGTGAATTTTTAAATATGGGTTTTGGTATATTTTATTAAGAAACAATGAGGCTTCAGGGCTATTAATAAAACAAATCCGTAGGGTTCTTTGTTTGTATTTTTTAGAGTAAATTTTTTCAAGTGGTTGAATTGCCCAAAGGATAATTAATGCGATGAATGTGGTAGCAGCAGCTCCAAAATACATGCCTCCACCAGTTGCCAACCCAATGGCAGCTACTGTCCATAAACCAGCTGCAGTAGTTAAACCTCTAATGGTGGTTTCTTGTTTTTGAAACATAATGGTACCAGCGCCTATAAAACCAATACCACTTACTACTTGAGCTGCTATCCTTGAAGGGTCAAGCTCTACATGTGCAGTGCCTAATATATCGGAGAATCCAAAGGCAGACACCATCATAATTAAACATGAACCTACACAGACCATCATGTGTGTACGTAGTCCGGCACTCCAAGCTTTTCGTTCACGCTCCAAGCCTATTAAGGCACCAAAAAGTGCTGCTAGCAATAATCTTGATAGAATCTCTTTCCAATCTAACATCTTATTCCAAAGTTTATGTTTTAAGTATTAATGTACTAAAATACATAATTATTGGTATAATTATTAGAAATGAATGCCGACTCATTTTAGAGTGAATTCATTATTTTAAGATAAAAATGCTCGGCACTTTAAGCAATGTGATTTGATTTTTCTTCCAATTTTTAATTGTTTTTCTGATAACCTGTTCATCTTCGGCACAAAGATGTTGTGCTACACACAACTCTGTAGTGTCTTGACAGTTTTTGATCAAGTCTTGAAGTAGCGCTTGGTTTCTATAGGGAGTTTCTATAAAAATTTGGGTTTGGTTATGGCTCTGAGAAAGGCTTTCTAAGCTTTTTATCTTCTTACTTCTTTCGGGCTCTTTAATGGGTAGATATCCCCAAAATGCAAAATTTTGACCATTAAAACCAGAAAGCATTAAGGCCATTAAGATAGAACTAGGGCCACTAAGTGCTTCTACTTTTGCTCCCATTTGATGGGCTATTGCTACTAAGGTAGCTCCGGGGTCGGCTATGCCCGGACAGCCGGCATCGCTCATAATCCCTACGGTATGCCCTTGTGCTAACCAGCTTTTAAAAAGCGGAATATCTAATGTGGTATTATTATTTGTTTCTGAAAAATGTAATTGGTCAATTACAATCTCCGGTACTATTTGTTTTAATATTCTTCTAGCTTCTCTTACATGTTCTACAAAAAAATGTTGAATCGGTTTACAGACTTCAGCACTTGCAATACTTAATGTATGAAGCGCTCCTGCTGCCAAGGGTACTGGTATGAGTACTACTTTACCTAATGTAGGACTAATATTTTTAAGGTCTTGATTCATTATTTAGTGTTTTAAAATATTGGCTAGAATGAATGTATTTTGTTTTTCAAGCTTCGCCATTGTAAGGTAGTTGTAGGTTAAGTAAAGAATGTTTTTCTCATTGTGCTATTGCTCAGTTATCGCATTTCAATACCTCATTATCGGGAACTTGTCGGCTGTAAATAAAAGCTGTTTTGTATAAATTTAAAAGGTTGAGGTTACCAAGTCTTTCAAACTTTATTCGTTTGCTTCGTAGTAATAAGAATAATCAATGCCCTTCATAAACATTTCCCTATCATTAATTTTGGGTGTTAAAGCAGTTTTTATGAGTTGCTGTAATACACTACTATCAACAGTACTAATAATCATCGCATTCATATAATCATCTTTTTTATCTTGCTCCAATCCACACATTTTTTCAGGTGTTTTTTGCCATCAGCAGCCATTAACTTCAGTTGGGTAGTGGCACTAACCAACTGAAGGTTTTCCTTTCTGAGTTTGGCTTTTAAGTATTTCCAGTAGTTGCGAACTTTTGCATAATCGGTTTCTTCGTTCAGTACAGCTATTATATCCAACACACTAAACCACCATTTGACATTCCCTTCGTCCCAAACAGCACGCACCTCATAATCTTTGAAAAATCTAATAGATATTTTTTGTTGCTCTTTCATTTTTCGTCTGCTTCTGTAGGTGTATTACTAAACATTGTTTAGTTGTGCTAAGTGTTTTAAAATTCGCTAAGAAGACATTTATTGTATTATTAAATGAAGTGTTTTTGCCAATTTAATTTCATCGCATTTTTTACACAGCTATAGTATTATGTATTCAACAGTTGCATTGCAGCGTAAGTCATAGTGCCTACTCCTGTAAGCATTGCTTTGGGCTCAATGTCAAAATGGGCATTATGTACAGAGGCGGTATATTTCTCATTATTCAGATTGGTACCTAGTCTAAAATAACAACCCGGTACTTGATGACTATAAAATGCAAAATCGTCGGCAGTCATTCGTAGCGATAGTTCTTTCACGTTTTCTGCTCCGATATATTCTTGTGCCCAATGCACCATTTGTTGGGTTAATTTGGGGTCGTTGTATAGGCTAGGATAACCTTTAGGGATACGGATTTCAGCTTTTGCACCATAAGCTTTTGCGGTGCTTTCTACAATATCTTTAATCATTGTATGCGCTTCTTCACGCCATTTTTCGTCCATTGTTCTTAATGTGCCTTCAAGTATCAGTTCATCAGGTATTACATTATTTACAGTACCGGCACTTATTTTACCAAAACTCAAAACAGCAGGAACTACAGGGTTGCTTTTTCGAGATACGATTTGTTGTAATCCTACGATACATTGTGCTGCAATGCTTATAGGGTCAATGCTTTGATGGGGTAGTGCGGCATGACCTCCTTTGCCTATTATTTTAATGTGTATTTCGTCAGTGCTAGCCATATATTGCCCTGCTCTAAAACCTAAAGTACCTGCGGGTAGATGAGGATATACGTGTAAAGCTAATATAGCTTTTACCTTTGGGTTTTCTAACACATTCTCTGCTATCATTAAGCTTCCTCCTCCGGGGTGCATCTCTTCTCCAGGTTGAAAAATTAATTTCACAGTACCCTCCCAATCGTCTTTAAACTCTTGCAATAACTTACCAACGCCTAACAAACAAGTGCTGTGTACATCATGACCACAAGCATGCATAACACCTATGTTTTTTGATTTGTATGCTGTATCGTTTAATTCTGTAATGGGTAAGGCATCTAGTTCTGCTCTTATGGCTATGCATTTACGTTCTGGTTTTTTACCTTTTACCAATGCTACAATACCTGTACCTGCAATATTTTTTTGATAAGGGATATTTAATTTTTCTAATTCAGCAATAATAAATTTACTCGTAGCTTCTTCTTGAAAAGAGAGCTCAGGATATTGATGGATATGTTGTCTTATACGGAGTAATTCAGGATAAAATTGCTCTAAGGATTGTTGTATTTTAGAAATCATTTTTTTGAAAAGTATTAATTTGTACAATATCAGGTACCACCATACAAGGCGAATATTCTTTTGATAAGATTCTATAAAAATGCATCGCAGCATCTCTAGTTTCATAATTGCCAACTTTTATTTTGTATTGGGGTACTTTATAAGATGTATAAACCCTTATATTAGGATATTGACGCATAAAGTCCAGCTTTACCTTATTGGCTTTGTTTCTATCGGTTCCTGAATAGATAATAATACGATAGCCATGAGTACTGTAAATACTTCCTCTAGCGTTCCCTTTTGCTTTGTCAAAAGCTAAAGCACTATTTTTGTTTTTATTATTTCTAAGTAGGAAAGAAAGTGTTTCAATACGTGCATCGCTTATGAGTTGAACATTTTTAATACTGTCGTTAGGGCTTAATGGGTTGTTTTGTGCTTTTACAATGATGCTCGTGCAGCAAATATGAAGTATTGAAATAAGTATAACAGTAATAGAACGATTGAAGCGCATATTTAAACTTAAGGCTTTATTTTAGACTTGCAAAGGTACTAATCTAAAAGGATTATCATATTTATTCCCTTAGTACTTTATCCTTTTTAATAAAAAAATGATTGATATTGAATAAAAAGCAGTAATTTAGTAGCAATTTTTTTATAATTTTCATGAAACAAATTGCTAGCTCGATTTTAAAATTATTTTATAAACCTATAAAAGCACTTTTTATAGCCCTATTGATACTGCAAAGTATGAATACTTATGCCGGTGTTTTGGTAACAGTACCCAGTACTCCCGGTACAGATACTACAAGTCTATTACCTACCAATAGGCGATATAATTATTCAGCAGCACGTATGATTTATACTGCTACAGAAATAGGTTCTACTGGAACAATAACAAAAATTGCATTTCAAAAAGATGCAGGTGCTACTACTACTAGTGTCAACTATATTAGCATTTATCTAAGAGAGACCACATCAAGTACCTCTTCTGGCAGCCTGCCTTCAACTTTCCCTAGTGGATACACCAAGGTTTATAACAGTAGCTATATTGATAATACGATGACGAGTGGTTGGACAACCATTACATTATCTACCGCCACTTCAGATATTTTTACTTTTTCTGGAGGCTCAAATAATTTAGAAGTGGTTTTAATTAAAACAACCTCTGAGTCGGGCACTAGCAATTATCCAATTTATAATTGCCATACGACCTCTTCTGCGATGTCTTCGTATTATTACAACAACTCTTCTGCGATGAGTACCACTTTTACAGGCACTACTACTACGCGTCCAAATATTCAATTAACTTTTGAAAATTCTTGTTCAGGTAAGCCCTTAAAAGGCACGATTACTGCACCAGTAGCAGCTGTTTGTTCAGACTCTAACTTTACACTTAATACTACAGGTTTAACCATTGCTTCGGGTATGAAATATCAATGGCAATGGCGGAATGCTGGTTCAGGAGCTTATATCAATACGTCTTCTGCCGATACCAACACAACATTAACTACGAGTATCAATGCTAATAAAGATTTTAGGATTTACTCTGTATGTGTATTGTCTGGTCAAAGTGATACCAGTGATGCGATAACTGTTAATAAAATGGATGTAAGTGCTATTACTGCTTTATCCGATACCGTTTTCTGTAGTGGAGACAGTGTACAACTGCAAGGCTCTAGCTCAAGCGGAGTAAGTTACCTATGGTATAAAGATGCAGTAAGTACAGGCGTATCTGGGATTACTTTTAATGCTAAAGCATCGGGTACTTATACTTTAAAATCTTATACAGCTTCTTGTTCAGGAGTGTGGAGTAATTCTAAAACAGTAACTGTTAATGCAATGCCCGATACCACATTATCTTTAAGTGGAAGCACTACATTTTGTGATGGAGACTCTGTGATTTTAAGTGTGAGCAGTGGCTATCAATACCAATGGCAAAAAGCTAGTGTTGATATATATGGTGCTACTTCAAGACAATATACAGCTAAAACATCGGGTAATTACCGTGTAAAAATCACTAATAGTACAACAGGTTGTACTATCTATAGTAGAACCATTAGTGTAACGGTCAATGCAATGCCTATGAAGCCTATTATTAGTGGTGCAGGATCTAAAACTG
>JBDHYE010000023.1:0-10337 GCA_039811245.1 Chitinophagaceae bacterium
TTCATGAATACCGTACTGTCCGCCTTTTTTGAGGATTCGGTAGGCCTCTTTAATAATTTCTGTTTTACGATGATCTGCTTGCATAGTAAGCATTGCCTCTCCAATAACTTTATCTACCGATGCGTCTTCTAAACCAGTATCGGCAGCACTCTTATTAATAATTGTTCTGTTAGGATTTTTGAATTTAGTATTTAATAATTGTGCCGCCTCTTCATTTAATTCTACTCCTATGTACTTTTCGGGTTGATGTTCTAACAATATTGATGCCGTAAAACCCATACCCGGTGCAAACTCCACCACATGATCTGTAGTTTGAATGTTTAAGCCACGAATTAATTTTAAGCTCAATTCTTTCCCTCCTGGGCGTAAGACTCTTTTGCCCATTTTAGCCAATAGCCAGTGTCCTTGTTCGCTATGTTGAATGGAATTGCTCATTGTATGTAGATTTTTATTGTCCTTTAATTTTAAAAATTATAACCCTGCTAAGCTTAACAAAAAGAAGCTTTCTTCCTTTGCCTCAACACTATGAGGAATATTAGCTTGTAAAGCAATTATCTTTCCTTTACTCATATCCAATACTTGGTCTAGTGCTGAAAAAAATATATTGCCTTGGAGTACTTGTACGGTTATGTTGGCATTGGCAGTATGTGTTTTCAAAATACTACCGGCTTTCATTCCTATTAACACCATACGCATGGCGTCTGATTTATAAATGGTTATTGAGTTATAACCCCTTTCTTGCCATGCATTTTCTGTTTTAACCTGCTCAATAAACTTGTTAAGATCCATTTCAACAAGCGCTGCATTGAGTGGTCTTTCACCTAATGGTCTTGCTTGAGTAGCATCATTACTTTTATTTTCCATTTCTAATTATTTTTAAAACTGTTACTATAGTTAAGCTTTTATTTTGATCACTCTCACCTTCCATTGCTCAGGTCCTTTTTCAAGATAAACCCATCTAAATGGTTCTTTGCTTTCGGCTTCCATTTGATAATATAATGGTTTTGGATCATGATCATTGATAAATTCAAAAGCCTCTCCAACTTTAATATCTGCAAATGCCTTGTAAAACATCTCGTGTCTTTCGGTAGGAGGATAAGGTCTAATATCCATTTCATTAACTACAGAGAAACCATCATCGCCTAAACCGCTTTGGTCTTTTTTAGTTAGATGAATTACGACTTCGTTTTCTTCATTCTTTTTATAAACCCAAGAATGTTTGCCTTCAAACTTCATTACAAAAATACCATGAATCTCTGAAGGTACTTTTGGGGCGATAAGCTCCATAGTAGTACCTTCTTCCATCATACCATATCTATGAAATACTACTTGTTTCCAATCTTTTTCATCAATTTTTCTTAAATCGAGTAATGTAGCAATATCTATAAACTCCCTTGCTTCAGAATCTTCTGTACGGGTTACTTTTACCTTCCACTCTCTACCACCACGGTTTAAATATTCCCAGCCTACTACGTCGCCGTATATTGATCTAAACTCATAATACAAGGGTATGGGGTCATGATCATTAGTAAAAATAAAACTTTTTTGAGCGGGCAATTCTTTAAACATTTGAATTAAAAGCTCATGTCTTTTGATAGGGATTAAATCACGAACGTCTTTCTCTATAATTACATTGTTGTCCATAAAATTTGTTTTGTTGTATTGAATTTTAAAAATTTATTAATCCATTAAAAAAGCTAGTCCGCTGGTAACTGGGTTACATAGCTCGTTCACTTTTTTTATTCTGAAAATTTTTTCGATGAGCTCTCGAGCTACTTTATATTCATTATGTATTGGGCAAGGGTGGCTTTCAGAACATTTACTTAAACCTAAACCACATTCTTTAAATATTGATTTCCCTTCTATAGTTTCTACAATATTTGAAATGGGTTGTGATTGTTGTTGCTCTGTTAGAAAAAAACCACCACTTGGGCCTTTCATACTATTAATTATTTTTTGTTTCACTAAGGTTTGTAAAGTTTTGCCAACAGTATGTTCACTGGCATTGATATGCTCAGCAATCTCTTTAATGCTGGCTTTTTGCCCATCGTGACTGGATTTAGAAAGGTAGATTACTGCCTTTATTGCTATTTTACAAGTGGTACTTAACATAGACTAGTGCCCTAAAAATTCTTTTCCTTCAGGAGATATTAATGAATAATTCCAAGCTGGATCAAAGGTGAGTTGTACATTAACCTTCCAATCAGGAAATGCGTTGGTAAGTGAGCGTGTTACGTCTCCTGTGATGCTTTCACCCATTGGGCAAAATTGCGTGGTTAAGGTCATTAAGGCATCTAATTTTTTTTCTTCTTCATCAAAATCTAATTGATAAATAAGTCCTAAATCAACCACATTTAAGCCTATTTCAGGGTCATAAACATTATATAAATCTACCAATGCAAAATTGCAACGAATGGCATTATTTGTTTTTACTGTATTACTCATATAGTTTGTGCTTTATGGTTTAATGTTTTAAATGTATTTAAGGTATAAAATTTGGCGCTTAGTAATAATAATGCTGAACCTATTTTAAGTGCAATGCTTATTGAAAATATTATGCCGCAGATAAAAACTACAAAACCCAATACATAACTATACTGCATAAATAGGTATAGCTTTTCACTAAAAAGGTCTTTAGGCACTGGAGTTTTACCGCCATGAGCTTTATTTTTATATACTTTGTTCCATACTATAAATGGTAGGGTTTTAAAGGTCATTCCTAAAATAATTGCTGTTAGCCAACCAAAGAAGATTGTAAAGCCATACAAAATAGGCCATTTAAAAGCTTCTTGTTTTGTAGAGAAAATCAAAAAACAAAACATCAAAACAAGTATTGGAAAAAGGATTTGAAAAACGGAAAGCATAGATGTTTTCATTTGTTCATCTACATTCTTACGTATTCTTACTTTATAGGCTAATACGCAATGACGTATAAACAAACTCACAGCGATACCTATACCCAAAAGGGGCATATAAAAAAAGGACTCTGAAAGTGCAAAAACTTTAATCCCAATAAAAGCTAAAATTGAAAAATTAATGATAAAAAATATACGCCAAAGCATCTTATCATTAGTATATTTTGAAATTAAAAACATTGGTATAAGTCTAGAACCTACACCTATCACCAACAATAAAAACCAACCTAAGATACCTAAATGCGCATGAAGACTAAGATAGGCTAACGAGTCTTTTGGCAATATGAAATAACTAAAGTTAAACACCAAAAACAACCCTATTAAAGTAGTGCTCATTAGCCAACATGCAGCCATTATGATAAACCAAGCATGAACATTGGTGGCACTTTGTGTTTTAGCACTTTTAACTACATTGATCAGATAGCAGCATACACCTACATTAATAAGTATTGCAGCTAGTTGCATCATAATGCCAGTATTAAAAAAATAAAATGCGGTAATCAATAAAGGGATACCTATTGCTAAAAAATAAAATGACAAATAGGCTAAAGTGTCGCTTGAAAGTTTACCCTCAACCAAAACGGGTATGAGCTGATGTGATGCCCCTAAGATGATCATTGTAGCCCAACCCAATGCCATGATATGGGTAATGGCTAATGTGTAAGGATTAAAGTGATGTGTGTTTACAAGTTCGGTATTGAGAAATAATAATAGCGCACCCAATACAAATGCAAAACTAGCATAAATGTAAAAGGGTAATACTACTTTGTGATTAGTGGTTTGTTGTAAACCTTGAATACCTAAACTCATAAAATCAAATCTCCTTAGTTTTTAAAAATTAAAAGATAAACTTCAGTATTGGGCATCTCTTTAATTCTAAAATCAAAACCTCTATCTTTTAGCTCTGTTAATAAAAATACCGGAACTCTTTTATGGTGTACATACAATGCATGCTGCTCTGGCAAATGCTCTAAGGCCTCTAAAATAGTCATCATCGGTTGAGGCATTTCAAAATGACGTACATCTATTGATTGTAATTTGTTGTCAAATTGTGCCAATAAAGTTTCCCAATCTTGATGCTCTTTGGAGCTTGCGCTTTCTGTTTGGGTAATTTCAGGAGTATCACTTAAAAAACTGCTAGAAGAGTCCTTATAAAAATAGGTCTCAATATGCTCTTCGCTTTTATGAAGAATAAAAGCTTTAAAACCTTGACGTTCTAAAAGTTTAATCAAAGGTACAGGCTCAAAATTATTAATAACTACTAAGACCTCATTGGAGCTTAATGCATTTACTTTTTGCTGTATTAATTTTAATGGGTCTGTACCCTCTGCCAATAGCGCTCGCACATCAAGATATACATAGTTCTCTTGAGCTATTTTTTTTAATGCATCGGGCATTTCAGTCTTTTGAGGGGCTGTAGCAGGAGCTGCAACATCAGCATTGCGCTCATATTCAAAACCTAAAGGTGCTAATGCTTTAAAAAAGTCTTGAGGACTACACTTCCCTATTTTTGATGCCATAGCAATACTTGTTCTCCCTGCCATAAGCTTACGCAATAAGGGGTTCCTTAATTTTTTAAAATCAGGACTTAATGCCACAATACATTCTAATGCCTCAGGACTATGCTTGAGTAAACTAGCTATTTTAGTTTGTTCATTAATTTTCATATCACTCAAAAATAAGCTTATTAGGCATTGCTTTGATTTAAAAATTGTAATGCTTTGGGGAATAAAATATTATTCTCTAAATGAATATGGGTAAATAAATCGGATTCAAATTCTTCAAGCATTTTGTATAACAACTTATAGGTTGTACAAGCATCTTCAGGTATCGCATAGTTTTGGCTTAAGGTTCTAATTTGCTCCATAGCTTTACCTACGCTCAGATGTTCTTCTTCTGCATTTCTAACGGCTTGCTCAAAATGCTCAAACAATTCTTTATGTTCAGGGTCAGCATTTTTATCCGTTTTAATTATTTTTTTAATTGTTGGGAATAATAAATCTTCTTCTTCTACCATGTGCTCTAAAAGCTCTTCTTTTACATTTTGAACAAGATCTCGTATTGCTGCTAATTCTTGATGTCTATTCCCATGAACTTGTGCCACTTTAAGAGCAAAAGCATAGATCTCAGGTATTTGTTTTTTAACATAACTATGATGTGTATTCACAATAAAATCTGCTAAGAAATCTAAATTCCAATCATCATAATTTAGGGCAGTAGTTTGTGCAGTAGCTTTGGTTTGACGCAATTCATTTTCTACTACTATTGGGTCTATCCCTTTTTCTAAACATGCTTGACGGACAGTTTTTTTACCACCACAACAAAAATCAATACCATATTTCTTAAAAACAGCTACCTTATTAATGTCATTTTTTACAAGCTCTCCAATCGTTTCAGTATATGTAGAACCTTTTTTAGTAAGTCTTATATCCCACCATTGTGGACCACTTTGTAAATACTCCCATTCAAAAACATCGCCTCTTTCATTCTGTAATTGATAATATACCGGCTTGGGGTCATGATCATTATGTATTATCATACTCTCGCCTGCTGCTAAGCTATCAAAGGTTTCAAATATTGTAGCATGTTTCACTCTTGGTTCAAGTGAAGGCACATTGACTACTTTTTCATCGGGTTTAGCATACGCTAAATGTGGTGCTTTTGAGCTATCTGCTTCAGTAGTTTCAACTTTATTTTTTGTATCTAAAATACGAACTCTGATGCGCCACCATTGAGGCCCACTTTGAATATACTCCCACTCAAACACTTCGCCCCGTTCATTGAGTAATTGGTAATATAAAGGTTTAGGGTCATGATCATTTAAAATGATAAATGTTTCACCAGGTTGCATACTGTCAAACACTCTAAAAATAGTAGCATGTTTAGACCTTGGCTCTATACTGGGTACATTTACTACCAATTCATCTTTATAAATTGGCGCTTGTGCTACTTCTTTTTTAGTTACTCTAATATCCCAAAATTGTGGTCCTTGTTGGATGTATTCCCAATCAAATATTGCACCTCTTGTTTCAACTAGCTGGTGATATACAGGTTTAGGATCATGGTTATTATGAATGATAAAACTTTCTCCTGTCTGAAGATGATCAAATACATGGAAAATACTCTCATGCTTGTAACGTGGCTCAATAGCAGGAATGTTTAAGATGAGCTCTTGACCTACACCTGGTAGGATAGGTACAGTTCTGGTAACTTTAATATCCCACCATTCAGGACCTTCACTAAGATACTCCCAACTAAAAATGTTTCCCCTAATATCCATGAGTTGATAATAAACCGGTTTAGGGTCATGATTATTATGAATAATTAAGCTCTCTCCCTGAGCTAAGGTGTCAAAAACATTAAAAATGGTTTGATGCCTTAATCTTGGTTCCAACTCTTGTACATTGATTACTGTTGCGCTGTTAGTTTCCATATTCTAAATTTGTTTTACTATGATTTAATAAAGCAAATGTAGGAATATTTTTAAATAAAAGCATTAGAGTACTTTTATACTTTTAAATTTTTATTTTTATTAACTTTTAAAAAAAATTAGATACGGTCACAATAGAAACCAATTTTATAATTCAAATATTAAATGAAGAAAATAAATAAAACGGCAAGTATAAAACAACTCATAAATGGCGTTAATACAGCATTTCAAACAATTTCAAACAAAATTTTATTGTATGAATTTAGCACAGACAAGTATTATTTTTTTGATGCTTTTAGTGCATATAACATTGGAATTTTATCCGCTAAATGTTCAATTCTATACTTATTTTTACCGCATGAAATGGTTTTATTAAAACAGTTATACGGAGAATAATCGTATTCGTTAAACAAGTTAATCTCAAGGCCGTTCTGGATCAAACTATTTAAAACTTCGGCAATGCTATGATTCCATGTCATTGATGTAATTGTAAGGTCGGCATTCTTATCGGCATAAGTACCTTGCTCTGTTTCTACTATAGGTTCAGACTTAAAATATCTATAAGCTACTTTTTCAAAGTCATTATCAAACATCCATACTACTGGGTGAAATTCTACTAAAACAAATTGACCATTAGGTTTCAGAAACTGAGCAATAATTTTAGCCCAAGGTTCTAAATCTGGCAACCAACCGATGGTACCATAACTGGTAAAAACGATATCAAATTTTTGGTCTAAATATTTAGGCAAATCATAAAGGTCACAACATATAAATTTAGCTGTTGAATTTAGCTGTTGTGCTAATTGTTGCGCTTTATCAATAGCTTGATCTGAAAAGTCAACGCCCGTAACACTAGCACCTTTTCGCTCTAATGAAAAACTATCTTGTCCAAAATGGCATTGTAAATGCAAAACAGATTTTCCACTTATATCCCCAAGCAAATTGATTTCAACATAATTTAATGAACTTTTTCCTTTAATAAAATTTTCAAGATCATAAAATTCAGAATTTACATGAATATCCGTTCTCTGATTCCATGACTGACGATTGATTTCTAAGTAATTTTGATTTTTGTTCATTAGTTGACATGTTCTACTTTATCTATCGAAAATAGGTTAAAAAAAATATGCCGAAAAAAATATTTTTTTCGGCACATTACAACTTGAATTTATGAGCGATTACGGAGCAGCAACCAATTCTTTTACTTTTTCATACATTTGATATTCTCCACCTTCTTCATAGCCTGTATGCATCCAGGCTACTTTACCATTCTTATCCACAATAATAGTAAAAGGTACATTTTGAAAGTTTAAAGAGCGTTTCAAATCAGAATTAGCATCTTGCAAAAATTTAAAATCCCAACCTTGAGATTTGGCA
The DNA here is from genome assembly GCA_039811245.1 of Chitinophagaceae bacterium. Classification (GTDB taxonomy): domain Bacteria; phylum Bacteroidota; class Bacteroidia; order Chitinophagales; family Chitinophagaceae; genus Rurimicrobium. The sequence continues at coordinate 7,723 of JBDHYE010000023.1, forward strand.
TAACTACGTACCATACCTTCTGCACGAGCTTCGTCCATTGATACGGTCATGTAATTAAAATCAGTAGCTTGTTTCCAATCTTTCAAATTTTTACGTATATTATTAATTTCCTTTTTACATGGCACACACCAAGTTGCCCAAAAGCTTACTACAGTTACTTTACCTTTTTCAAATGTTTCATTAAAGGCTACTTTTTTACCGGTACTAACATCTTTAATTAGTGTATTCGGAATTTCAGATTGAGCCCATGTACCTATAGTTAAGAATAGGCTACAAATCAAAATTGATATTTTTTTCATAATTCTTTTTTTTACGTTTCTAGTATCGGACAAAAATAAGTTGTAAAAGTTAAATAGTAGAGCTAATTTCGTGAAATTTTTTGTGAATATTAACAAGTTTATATGAAGAAGCTTTTTCTTTTTTTAGCCTCGATAGGATGTACAGGTCAGCTTTGGGCGCAAGGGCGTTTAAGTGGCGATTTTATGACCAATGCCAATTTTTATGATTACGATAAAAAAATAATTGAACCCAATAATTCACTTTATGAAAATTATAAATCAGGAGGAGAAGGCTGGTTAAGCTTACGTTATAACCAGAATGGCTTTACTGGTTTTTTAAGAGTTGATGCATTTCAAAACTCCAATCTTAAATATTTAACACGCCCGATGACCACCTTTGGCATTGGAGCATTTAACCTGAGTAAAGAAATAGGCAAACTCAATATTTCTGCGGGTTATATTTATGATCAAATAGGTAGTGGCATCTTATTTAGATCTTATGAAGATAGAGGCTTATTAATAGATAATGCATTGGTAGGGCTCTCTGTAAAATATCAAATTAATGATCACCTTTATTTTAAAGGTTTAGGTGGGCAACAAAAAGATAACCATTTGGTCAATAAATTTTACAATCCCATTTTCAAAGCTGGAGTTTTAGAGGGAGACTATTCATTTAAAGACGTACACATTAATCCTGGTGTAGCTGCCATGAGCCGTACACTTGATCAAAACTCGATGGATGCTATAGTAGCAACTATTAACAGTCAACCACTTGCAGAGCGTTTTATTCCTAAATATAACATGTATGCTTTTACAGGTTATAATACATTGACCTATCAAAATTTATCTTGGTATGTTGAAGGCGCTTATAAAACATCAGAAGCGATTAGCATCAATGGTAAATTGCAAAATAGTTCGGGGTCTACTCTATATTCTACTTTAGGCTGGGCTAAAAAAGGTATTGCCGTAAACTTAACCGCTAAAAGAACAGACAATTTTGTTATGCGTACAGCACCCTCTCTTACCTTATTAGATGGCATGGTAAACTGGCAACCTGTAGTGGCAGTAATTCGCCCACAACGCTTGATTGCTCGTTATTCTCCGGCATCGCAAGACCACTCTGAAATGGCCTATAAAGTAGATATGATGTTGGCACCAAATGACAATACTAACATCAATATGAACTATGTGAGTATGAAAACCCTCAATGGTAACAAGCTTTATACGGAATTATTTGCCGATGCAGAATATAGAGGTTTAGATAAATGGGTGATTGGTGGAGGTATCCAATATTTAGAATACAATTTACAGGTTTATAGAAACGAGCCTTTACCCTTTATGTTCTCCATCACACCCTATGTAGATATTACTTATAGATTTGATACCAAACGTGCTATCCGAGCTGAGTTTGAATATCAAAACAAAAAGCAAGACATGGGCAATATGGCTTTTGCATTGTTAGAATTTTCTGTAGCACCCAATTGGTCTTTTGCGGTATCAGATATGTATGTTTTCAAACCGGATTTTACCAAGTATGAAAACTATCATTACCCTACAGTGTTTGCTGCCTATACTACTGGCGCTAATAGATTTACACTCTCTTATGTAAAACAGATAGCCGGTATCAACTGTACGGGTGGTGTGTGTAGATATGAACCTGCATTTAGCGGTGTTAAAGCTAGTGTTTCTACTAGTTTTTAGCCTATTGTATGTATGATTCTTAAATCCACTTTATAGATTAGATGAAACCAGCATTAACCATTAATGATAAAAAAGCAAAACGAATAATTTTTTCAGTTTCTGCTTTGATCTTTTTACTCATTGTATTCTTAGGCAAAATTCATTTAAAATTAGATTTAGGTTTTGACACCCATGTCTTTGCACTTATTAATGCGGTATTAAATACTTGTGTCAGTATTGTTTTAATATGGGCACTAATAGCCGTTAAAAAGAAAAATATTCAGTTGCATAAAAACTTAATGCTAACTGCTATTTTATTATCCATACTCTTTTTATTAAGTTATGTAGCGCATCATTTACTCAATGGAGATACTGTTTTTGGTGGTTCGGGTACGATTAAACTAATCTACTATTTTATTCTCCTTACACACATCCCTTTGGCAGGTATCATCTTGCCTTTCATTTTATTTGCAGCGTATAGAGGCCTTACTGGTGAATATGCCAAGCATAAAAAGATTGTTCGTTATGCTTACCCTCTTTGGCTCTATGTTAGCATTACTGGGGTGCTTATTTATATTCTAATTTCACCTTATTACAGTTAAAAATTAAGAAGTTGAAAAACAAAAAATAGCTTTCACGATTACCAGTGAAAGCTAT
>JBDHYE010000024.1:0-10265 GCA_039811245.1 Chitinophagaceae bacterium
CAACCTGAACTAAGTCCTACAGGAAAAAAAGTTTTTGGGATATTAAGCCATACTGAAATCGAAAAATGGTTAGATGATTAGTTGCCCATTATTAACCCTTAATTTCAAACAGACTAAAATATTTTATGACAGCAGTACAACAATTAAAAGCGGTGCTTAAGCAGCTTTCATCACCAGAAAAAGCCAAGAATAGTGCCTGGTTTTTTAAAACCGGTAAGGGGCAATATGGTGAAGGTGATGTCTTTATAGGGGTTACAATGCCAGAGCAACGCAATGCTATAAAACCTTTTATGGATATGGATTTAGATGAAATAGTAAAGCTATTGAAATCGCCAGAGCATGAGTATCGCATGTGTGCCTTACTGATTATGGTAGCTCAATATAAAAAAGGGAGTAAGGAAGTAAAAGAAAATATTTATAACAACTATTTGGCACATACTAAATGGATTAATAATTGGGATTTGGTAGATGCTAGTGCAGAACATATTGTAGGCCCCTGGCTGGCCGATAAAAAAGATAAAATGAAAGTATTAACCCACTTAGCTAATGCACAAAGCCTATGGGATAGGCGAATCGCCATGCTGGCCACTTTTCATTATATCAAAAAAGGAAGCACAGAAGAAGCTTTATATTTAGCAGAAATATTATTAAAAGATAAAGAAGATTTAATGCATAAAGCAGTAGGCTGGATGCTTAGAGAGATAGGAAAACGCTGTTCTAAAGACATTGAAGAAATGTTTTTGGTACAACACTATCATACTATGCCAAGAACGATGCTGCGCTATGCTATTGAACATTTTCCTGAAACACAACGTCAAGCTTATTTAAAAGGATTAGTATAACTATATCTATATTCAAACTAGTTTAGGCACCAATCGATACTACTTATATCAAGTGGTTATTTTAAATAAGAAGGCAGTACCGATTAGAGTACTGCCTTCTTACTATGTTATCTATTTATGATTAAGGATTTTCTGAAGGTACATCTTTAGGGTCAGGCTCGTTAAGCTTAACTGGTGCTTTTGTGTTTTTACGCATACGCATATTGATTAGCTCTACACTATATGAAAAAGCCATAGCAAAATATACATAGTTTTTAAGATGCATCTCGTGTGCTTTATCTGGCGCCCAACCTTCTACAATTAACACCATACCTACCATCACTAAAAAAGATAAGGCAAGCATTTTAAGCGTAGGGTGCTTATGAATAAAATTGGCAATATTCTCACTAAAGAAAAACATTACAAACATGGCTACCACAACAGCTGCTATCATGATTTCAAGATGATGAGCAATACCCGAAGCGGTTACCACACTATCAAATGAAAACACCATATCTACCATTACGATTTGGAACATAGCTTTAGCAAAACCATTAGATTTTTGGGTTACGGCTTGCTCTGTTTTTTCTTCATCACCTTCTAATTTATGGTGAATTTCCATTACCGTTTTAATCAGTAAGAATAAACCACCTCCTATCATTACTAGGCTTGCAATGTCTATGCCTTTACCCATTATAGTAAATAGAGCTACACCTTTCTGAGAGAGCAACCATCCTAACATGGCAAGTAAGATGATTCGAGTAGTAATACCAAATATCATCCAATACAGCCGCGCTTTTTTGCGATCTTGTTGTGGGATACGCCCCATGATGATTGATACGAAAATAACATTGTCTATACCAAGTATGATTTCTAAAACGGTAAGTGTTAAGAAACTTATGATACTCTGACTGGTTAAAAGATGTTCCATGATTAGTGTAAAATGTGTATTAAAATCTTATTTTTTTCCAAAAGGGAATCCGCCCATACCACCGGGCATATTCATACCACCACCCATAGCGCCTAGTCCGCCGAAACCACCGCCGCCACCAAAGCCTTTCATCTTATTCATTTGCCCCATCATTTGGCGCATCTGTTCAAATTGCTTCATAAATGCATTTACCTCTGCAAGTTGCTTGCCAGCCCCTTTTGCAATACGTGCTCTTCTATTAGCATCAATAGCATCAGGATTGCTGCGCTCATAGGGGGTCATTGAGTTAATCATTGCTTCAATGCCTTTAAACGCATCATCGCTAATGTCAATATCTTTCATCGCCTTACCTACTCCAGGGATCATGGCCAATAAATCTTTTAGATTCCCCATTTTTTTAATTTGTTGGAGTTGACCTTTAAAGTCTTCAAAGTCAAATTTATTGGCTCGGATTTTTTTTTCTATTTTTTTAGCTTGTGCTTCGTCAAATTGGGCTTGAGCTCTCTCTACCAATGTAGTAATATCTCCCATGCCCAAAATACGCTGTGCCATACGCTCTGGATAAAAAGCATCTAGGGTATCCAGCTTTTCACCCATACTTACAAACTTGATGGGTTTATTGACCGTATATTTAATGGTTAATGCAGCTCCACCGCGGGTATCACCATCAAGCTTGGTAAGCACCACACCTGTAAAATCTAAACGGTCATTAAATGCTTTTGCTGTATTTACCGCATCTTGACCCGTCATCGAATCTACTACAAAAAGGATTTCTTGAGGTTGTATCGCATTACGGATATCTGCTACCTCAGTCATCATTTGTTCATCTATGGCTAGGCGTCCTGCCGTATCCACAATGATTACATTATGCCCTTCTTTCTTTGCTAACTCAATCGCATTTTGGGCTATTTGTACTGCATTTTTATTTTCTAATTCTGCATGTACAGGTACTTTAATTTGTTCTCCTAATACTTGTAATTGGTTTATGGCAGCAGGTCTATAAATATCGGCGGCTACTAGCAGTGGTTTTTTACCTTTTTTAGTCTTTAAGAAATGGGCTAATTTTCCAGAAAAAGTTGTTTTACCAGAACCTTGCAAACCGGCTATGAGTATGATAGTAGGCCTTTGGCTAATGTCTAATTCAGAAGCTTCACCACCCATAAGGAGCGCTAGCTCATCTTTTACGATTTTAACCATCAATTGACCTGGAGAAATAGCGGTTAAAACTTTTTCTCCTAGGGCTTTTTCTTTTACTCGCTCCGTAAATTCTTTTGCTATTTTAAAATTCACGTCGGCATCAATCAATGCTCTACGGATATCTTTTAATGTACTGGCTACGTTAATCTCGGTTATTCTGCCTTCACCTTTTAACTGTTTAAAGGCCGATTCTAAACGCTCACTTAAACTTTCGAACATAAGTATTATAAAATTTTAAGGTATTTTTTTTCTTAAAAATTGCTGCAAAAGTAGTTTAGAATATTTAAAAAACCATTGAATGTGTTCAAGTGTATTACAATACTTTTTTATAGGTTTACATTGCTCTTAAAAATCTTAATAGCAATAGCTAATAAGATGACTCCAAAAAACTTACGTACAACGGCTATGCCCGAAGGGCCTAATAAACGCTCGATATAATTAATAGAACGCAAACAGATAAAAATGATCAGCAGATTAATTAAAATACCTATCAGAATATTGTATTGATGGTATGCCGCTTTAAGCGATATTATGGTGGTAAGTGTTCCTGAACCAGCTATGATCGGAAAAGCAATTGGTACGATACTGCCCGATTTTAAATTCTTATCTGCTTTAAATATTTCATGACCTAAAACCATTTCAATAGCTAAGATAAAGATTACGATAGAGCCCGCTATTGCAAAACTACTCACATCTAAACCCATAAACTTTAACGCACGCTCACCCACAAAAAAGAATAACAACATTAATGCTCCTGATACAGATGTAGCTAATACAGAGCTAATTTCTCCCATGTTTTTCTTTAAGGACAGCAATAATGGTATAGAACCTAAAATGTCAATTACCGCAAAAAGGGTAAGACTTACGGTTACGATTTCTGAGATTGCAATATTGCTTAATGGATCCATATATTTTATTTTTAATTAAATAATGCGTAAAAGGGCGCAAAGGTATTGGTTTTTGACATTGCTACTTGTCAAAGAAATCAAAAATATCGACTTATACTTTAAAATTTAAAATAGCAATGTTGTTAATTTTTTTCATTACAATTACTTAATAGCAACTGTATTTAACAGCAGTGCCATTCTACAATTAGTTTGAGTTTCTAGGTTGATTGTTTTGATGTTGTTGGAACCGAAGGGCACTTTTTCTGATGTATTGGTAGAAATCATACTGGCTCATCTGGCGGAGCATTTCATAGCTGGGCCTATTGAGGCGCATATAGAGCTGTAAGTCATCACCTTTTAATCCTGTGATTTTTTCAACAATTGTAGCATTGAAGTTAAAATCAATAAATTTTTCTCTTTCAAATAAATTATAATGGTCTTGAAACTTCCAGATCATCTGATTATGCTTACTCAATGCAGAGAATGGACTTTCGAGCTGTTCACCAAAACTCAATTTAGGGAAGTTCAAAGCTTCGCTAAACATGTTACGACTTTTAATGCTGTCTATTTGATATGCATTAAGAGTGCTATGCGCATAACGGTTCGTGTCAAATACAATAATCTCATCAAGAATAATTTTAAAATAAGGTGCTATTTTACCCATAGATATTCTAAAACTACTCTGCCTAAAACCTGCTTTACGCACTTCTATAAGTTCACCCTTTGATGCCGCAATACTAAAATGCCCCAAACTATCACTATATACGATCAAGTTCTGAAAAATATTTTTGAATTGCACATTGGCAAGGGCTTTATTGCTGCTACGGTCTAATACAATACCCTGAATCTGCTGCGCCCAAAGGGTGCTGGCACTCATTATATTACAAAGTACGAATATTAAAAACCTATTAACCATCGAAGCCCTAAAAATACATGATAGTATGCTTATTCTCTATACCTAACATTATTTTTAACGTTTAACTTTAAAATACTTTTGCTTTTGGTAGTGAAGGTTTTTTGTGCGGTTTAGCATAAAATCTTCATAACTATAATAGATTGCTCTTAAATAAATTCAGTAAATTTGCGACAATTTTTTTCACATTTGAAATCAAAATATTCCATTTATCTTTTTATACCTATTGTAATCTTGCTGCTATTGATGCCTAATAGTACAATAAAAGCACAAATTACAAAACCTGGTTCTACACAGTTGCAGTATGGTAACACCAACGACTCTGCCGGAAAAAAAACCAATACCTCTGAGTGGGATGAAAACAATGCCCAAATAAGTTATAATGCAGCATTCTCAAAACAAAAACACTATCTAGATAGTAGTATTCATCAGTTTCATCGCCGCCCATATAGCCAAGATTGGTACAGAGACCTCGGCAATTTGGGCAGCCCTAGTTATAGTTATAGGTTCCAAATTCATGATGAGATTGGGCGCTCCTGGGGTTATCATAGCTTTGATGCTTTACGATTGAAGGTAGAAGATTTAAACTATTTTGAAACAAACCGCCCCTATTCAGAGTTTACCTATAATTTAGGGAGTAAATTAGAACAGCAAGCGCAAATATTCCATACTCAAAATATTAAGCCCTATTGGAATATGGCAGTTCAATATCGAAAGATTAACTCACCGGGATATTATATTACACAACGAAATAATCATGATCAATTTTCATGGACTCAACAATATAAGTCGCCCTCAGAGCATTATCAGGTTTACACGGCAGTAGCCTACAATAAATTACAACATGATGAAAATGGAGGAATTTTAGCCGATTCTTTTTTAACAAATGCCTCTTTCTCAGATCGTAAATCTATCCCTGCACTATTTTACAATGCCAATTATAGTACAGTACGCTCTGCTGTTACCACCTTACAGCGCGATGTTCATCTCTTGTTTCAACAAGCCTATACTTGGGGCAAGACGGATACCCTTTACAATAAAGATTCTAGCCGCTATACTACACAATTGAAAGGGCGCTTTAGATTGAGCCACCGTTTAGAGATGGCTAGCCAGCGCTACCAGTATAAAGATTTAAGACCCGACTCTAGCCGCTATGCTGCGTTTTTTGCACAAAGTTTTGGTACTGGCGATTCTGTCTATATGCGTCAAGAACGAAATTTCATAGACAATAGATTTTTAATCAACGGAATATTGGGTAATCCTGCTCATCCATTTCTTTTTAATGCCGGTGCCGGTATCCGTTGTGATGCACTTAAAACGGCTTATACTAAAGGGCAAGCAGCTACACCTTACTGGAGCAATTATTTAAGTGCCCAACTAAGCAAAGAGGCTTTACAAGCGAAACAATGGGCCTTGCAAGCACAAGCTATTTTATATGTTACAGGTGTTGCTGCCGGCAACTTTGATTTAAAAGCCGCTATCAGTAAGGATTTAGGATTAAAATGGGGCACTGTCTCCATAGCGCTCCATCAAAATCTAAGAAACGCCTCTTATCATTTTACAGATTATCAAAATAGGTATTGGCAAAGAAGTTTAAGTTTTAATAAGGAGAGTAATACCAGTGTACAATTGAATTATAATAATGAAAAGTATCATCTCAAAACATTTTTCAAGCAGTACTTGATTAATCAATACTTGTATTTTGATGCACAGCAAATTCCTACACAGGCTTCTAGTGCTTTTACTTTGAGCCAATGGAGCCTTAGAAAGATGTTTGTTTTAGGACCGCTGACTTTTGATAATGAAATCTTATTTCAACAAGTTGCTAATACCGCACCCATCAATATTCCCAATTTTGTTTGCCGCTCTCAATTAGCACTTGAAAAAGCAATTTTTAAAAAGAAATTACAAATAGCAACAGGTCTTGAAGCCTTTTATCATAGTGCCTTTTATAGCCCTGCATATAGTCCTATTTTTAATCAGTTTTATTTTCAAAATACTTACAGGCTCACGAACCCACCGATGATGAGTGTATTTTTTAATTTTAAACTAAAGCGTTTTAAGGCCTATTTTATGATTGACCAACTCCAACAAGCCGCTTTGGGTCAAACGATGATTGCCACACGTGGATATGCTTTACAAAACACGATGCTTCGTTTTGGTTTTAATTGGACATTAATAAATTAAGAAGTAGCAGCAATGTCAAGAATACTTTGTATAGATTATGGTAAAAAACGCTGTGGTATTGCGGTTACAGACCCTTTGAAGATTATTGCTACAGCACTTTGTACTGTTGAAAGCAGCAGTTTGATCTACTGGCTCAAGCAGTATTTGAATACCGAAACTGTTGAAAAAGTATTAATAGGTTACCCATTAGCCTTAGACAATACTCCTACAGATGCCACACCTTTAGTAGATAAATTTATTCGAAACTTTACAAAAGTTTTTCCTTTAATGCCTATTGAAAAAGTAGATGAACAGTTTACTTCTAAACAGGCATCTGCATCAATGTTGGCAATGGGTATGTCTAAAAAATCAAGACAAGATAAAGCACAAATTGACCAAATTAGTGCAGCGTTAATGCTTCAAGAATACTTAGAACAGTATAGTAGAGAGAATTAAGTACCTTCGCACACAAAATCAGCAAAAGATTCTTAAAAGATGAAATTACCAATTGTAGCTTATGGGCACCCAGTACTCAGAGTACTATGTCCTGATATTACAGACCAATACCCCGAATTGAAAACTTTAATAGCCGATATGTGGGAGACGATGTATAATAGTAACGGCGTTGGTATTGCCGCACCGCAAGTGAATAAAGCCATAAGACTCTTTGTAATTGATACCATACAAATTGTAGAGGGTTTTGATGCCGAAGACCGTGCACAGTATCCTAACGAAAAGGGATATAAAGGAGTGTTTATTAATGCACATAAAATAGAAGAAACTGGTCCTGAATGGGCTTATAATGAAGGCTGCCTAAGTATCCCCAAAATTAGAGAAGATGTAATGAGGGCAAGTACAGTTAAGCTTCGCTTTTTAAATGAAAATTTTGAAGAGCAAGAAATGCTTTTCGATGGTATTACCGCAAGGGTTATTTTACATGAATATGATCATATCGAAGGGAAACTATTTATAGATTATCTAGGGCCCCTTAAAAAAAGGCTTATCAAAAAGAAACTAGACGATATTAGTAGTGGAAGGCTCCGCATGGATTACAAAATGTTGAACCCGAGAAAATAATTTTTTATTCTCTAAAATCATATATTTGTTAAAACATTAAAACAAACAATATGAAAAAAATGATTTTAGGCTTATGCTTTGGCTCAGCCTTAATTTTTGGATGTAAAAAAGAATCTTCCACAAAACCTTCAGGCACCACAACCCCTCCTGCAAAAGATGGATTCTTCTGGAAAGAAGATTCAGGTGCCGAAATACAAGCAGACAGTGCTTTTTGGACTACTTGGAGTTCTGGCACGGGTATTAGAGCCTATAAAAATGGTATGGCTAACTTTTTTGAAATAAATTGGGCGCCGGCTAATGCTACTGCTGTTGGAGATTATTCTCTTACTACTCCATACGGAGCAACCTTTTTAAAAGGTTCAGACACTTATACGATATCCTCTACTCAAACCATTCATATCACTGGCTTTAGTAGCGATAAGTTAAGCGGTAATTTTACTTTAGATGTTACTGGACCAAGCATCAAAAAAATAAGTGCTAATTTTAATAATATCCCTAAAAAATAATTACACTATTTATTTCTTAAAAGTAGCAGTAATCAGGTTTAGATTACTGCTGCTTTTTTATTAGGGCTATTTAATTGCATTTCTTATCTAAAAATAGAACACTAGCATGGTTGTAGTCGCTGTACATTCTGTGGTCTGCTACTGATAAACTTATTTGAGCACTTACAAAGTTTTTTTGAAGGGCATTTAAGGTATTATATACAGGGTAATCGCTACTATTGCTTTGTGCTGCATTGATATAATCTGAGCCTAACCCAATAAAATAATTGTTATGATCTAAAAAACCATGTGTTTTTAACTCATCAAATAAGGCTGTAGATTGGCTTAAACTTATACTTCCATCTCTTGCAAAGCGCTCAGGGTATAAAGGGCAATGATCTTTAAGATAGATTTTACTACATATACCTCTTGCATTTAAACTGTTTACATTAGTGGCTGCTTCTGCATTGCCAGCGCTTCCTACTTCAGTATTACTATCGTATTTTGCCATACAATAGAGTATAGGGCAGTCGGTATTGCTTACCGCATAAGTACTGCCTTGTGCACAATAAGATATGGCTGCTTTGAAATGATAAAAGTAAGATACAGCAGTAGAGAAATAACCACCATTACTCATCCCAATACAGTATTTAGGGATATTTTTATCTATTAAACCTCTGTTTACAAAACTATCGGTTAGTATTCTAATATTGGCATAATCTACATTAGCATTACTATCTAGTGGTAGCAGTGACCAACGTATTTTGCCATCACCATTGGCATCTATGCCGGTAGTAGCTTCTTCAGCTTCAGTAATTAGTATGTTGTATCCTGCATCTATTAGTTGGTTCATGAGTAGTTCCCACTCATATTCTCCAGCTATATTGCTAGCCTTGCCCCCTGTGCCATGAAATAGATAGACTAAGCCTTTAGCGCCTGATTGTATATAACTATACACGGGCTTTAAACGGTCTCTACCTTTTATGGTTTCATACTTTAAGTTGAGCGGACTAATAGTTTTAAACTGTGCCGATAAGTGCACATCTCTATTAGGCATAATCAACCAAGTATGCCATTCGTTAGGGGCATTGAGCAAGGCTATATCGCTGCCTTGCCAAGCGCTAAACATTTGATTGTTGGTATAATTTTCACAAAAAATATGTACTGTATCTCCTGCCTTATACTTACCTGAACCATAGGCCTTATCTAAACTTAGTGTAAAGCTATCCGATTGGGTTGGGGTATTGTTGTTGGGCGTATTGCTCGTGTTTTTCTTACAAGCAATCAATAAAAGTAAGCCGCCTGCAATCCATATTTTTTTCATAAGCTATGAAATTAAAGTTATAAATGTGGATAGTTGAATCATTGTTTTTTTTAAGACTTTACAATTAAAAACTTGTTTAATTGATAATATAATATTGTAAAATTATGTTTTTAAACTAGGAATGTATTTTCATTCTTGACAATAAATTGTTATTGATTAGACTCAATAGTTTATAAAACTAATGTTATAAAACAATAGAAATGTGATTAAAGTGCAATGTTTTTTTACACTTTAATCACAAGGAAATAATTTATGATTATGATCAATGGAGGCTAAGGTATTTAAAGCCTGTTATTGAGGTAGCTCCCAGTGCTGATTGAGTTTGAGTACTTTTTCAATCACATCACGTACACAACCTTCTCCACCTTTAATGGGCGATATATAATTTGCAATATTTTTTATTTCAACTGCTGCATCGGCAGGGCAAGTACTCAATCCACACAGTTGCATTACAGCATAATCGG
>JBDHYE010000025.1:0-10150 GCA_039811245.1 Chitinophagaceae bacterium
TTTGTTCTTTCCAAGCACTAAGGCTTTTATGTTCATAGATCTCTGCTGGTAGTACATGATAGGCATCTGGTATGATTAGGGGCTTTATGCCATTACGAATAGGGTATGTATAATGTTGTTCTTTTTTTGAAATGTCCCAGTGCACTAAGCTTTTCTCATTGCCATAAATTAACCAAGCATCAATGGGTAAGTGATACAGCCCAATAGTACTGTCTTGTACTTGTTTAATATTTACTTGTACAATACCACTGTCTATATTTACAATATGTTCAATGTTTAATTTTGGGTGCCCGGCTTTATAATACCATTCGTTAAAAAATGGGTTCCAATCTTGTCCCGAAGCTTTTTCTACTGCAAGGCGCCATTGATGGGTTTCTGCATTTTGAAATTTATTTTCATTTAAATAAAAATACATGGCTTTATAGAATACACTATCACCTAAGAGATAGTGCATATAATGTAACACTGCACCTCCTTTCTGATAACTGATGCGGTCAAACATATCTTCTTTATCTTTATAGTGGTGACGTACTAGTGTAGGGTCATTGTATTGAGCATAACCTAAATATTTTTGGAGGTCATCATAAGCTAATTCATCAGCATTGTTAATACCGTATTGGTGTTTGCGCCATAAGTATTCACCATAAGTAGCAAAAGATTCATTGAGTGTGAGGTGACTCCACGATTCGGCAGTAACATAATCGCCAAACCATTGGTGAAAGAGTTCATGGCTTACTACGTCTTCATAATTTTGATCCTCATAGGCAATACTATCTTGTAGCATAAACGCCCCAAAAAGACTGGCTGAGGTGTTTTCCATAGCGCCCGATACATAATCTCTTACCACTATTTGACTGTATTTTTCCCAAGGGTAAGGTACCCCTGTAATACTTGAAAAAAATGCAATCATCTCAGGTGTTTTATGGAAAATCATAGACGCATACTTTTCGTAAGCGGGCTCTACATAATAACTTATTTCTTTAATCTGTTTTTGCTCCGTATATTTAGTAAAAGCACCTATTGCAAACATGTATGCATAAACCTGCACTGGATAGTTCGTCTTCCAAATTTCGGTACGGGTATCATCTGTTACTGTTGAACTTATTTTTAAACCATTGCTTAAGCTGGTATATTTTTAGGGGAAACTTAATTGTAATTCTAATGGGGCTTTATTATTAGGTTTATCCACGCATGGCAACCAATGACTCGTAGCCTCTGTCTCGCCTTGTGTCCATATCTGTACGGGCTTTAAGGCAATACTACTATCTGCATTTATAAAATATAGACCTCGATCATCTTTAATGGCTGCACTACCTTTACTATCTTGAGCGTAAGGTAGGGCTTCATATTCTATTTGAATCCCTAGTGTGTCTTTAGTACGATATGTTTTAGGCAAATAAATAGTGAGTACGTTGTCTTTGTAAAAATACTTAGGATTGGAGCTAGCTTGATTTATAATGCTTATTTTATCAATACGCATTGATTTGGCGTCAAGCACTATACTATCTTGTGGGTAGGCATAAGGACTATAATACACTTGTGCAATGCCATTAGCGCTTTTTTGGTTATAATTAAAACTAAGCGCTACTTTATTATGTATATTTTGCCAAAGCTTAGTACTTGTAGCTCTGTACTGTAGGAGTGGGTTTGTAAACGCTTTAACTTGAACAGTATCAACTTCTTTATATACAATATTGTTACTGCGTTTAAAATGCTTACACGCCATAACTAGAAAACACATACTAATTATAGCAAAGTGGTTTTTTCTCATATCTTACAAATGTAGTATCCTAAAATAAAAACCGCAACAATTGCTTTGTTGCGGTTTTGTTTGTTTTAGTTAATAATACTATATTGTTAATTGGCGCTAATACGTTCTTTAATATGTTTTTTTATTTTAGCTGCATAATCAAAATAGCCAGATTGCATCTTAACCCAAAATCCAGCAAAGATTATAAATGAAAGTGCTAGAAATACAAAACCAAGTATGTTTTCGTGAAAATAGAAAAAGGCTAATGAACCCAAAAGTAAAAAAATACAAAAAATAACAAGTAGGTAAGGGCCACCTTGGTCTAGCTTACGTATTTTATAAGATACGTTTAAATTAGTGGTGTCTCCTCTGCCCTCCAAATTTAAATGTGTAATTGGCAGTGTACCACTATCTCTGTTATCCTCAGAATGAGGGATAATTTTGATGTGTTTATCACCTTCATACACTTCAAATTTCATGTTTCTGATGGTGAAAATTTTGCCTAACAAGGCCTCCTTAATCGCTTCCACAGAGTTTCCAGACGTTAGTCGGTAAGATCTTGCAAACAACATAAGAATTAAATTTTAGGGGTGAATAATATTTTTTTAATAAGTTAAATTTACGGTAAAAAATTTAACATTTCAGCAGTGTTTATTAACTTTTTTTTAAATTAATTAATAATCTGTTAATTATCAAATAGTTATATTAAACTATATGAATATAGATATAGGTCTAACTCATTAATTTTAAATATTGAGGTTGATCTCTTATTGTATTTTTTGAAGATATTGCTGGTTCAGCTCTTTATAATAAGGTTTTAAGCCGGGCACTTGCATTTGGTATTGCTCCTTATAAAATTGATTTTCGATCAAATAAGGTTTTAATTCTGAAGGTATTGGGCGGCTGATTTCTGTAGCACTTTTTGAGCTCCTTTTTTCATCTTGTTCTTGTTCTCTTAAAGAGCTTTCGGTTTCTAACATTCTTGTTAGAATTTCTTGTTGGCGTTTATAAAAATCTGCATCTAATTTTTTATTCACTAAATCTGTTTCGTTTTTATCCATTTGCTCTTGAAGGTTTTTGAGCTCTTTGGCAATACTGTTATTACCTTGGCTATTGAGCATCTGGTTGAGTTGTGCCATTTGTCTTCTAATTGCTGCTTGTTGTTGTGCCAATTGCATCAGCATTTTAGCATTTTGGTCATTGCCACCATTTTGCTCAGATGCACTACCTTGTCCCTGTCCTTGTTTAGGCTTTTGTCCTTGCGTTCCTTGTTTTTGTTCACCTTGTTTCCCTTTTTGTATTTTACCATTTAGGTCTTGCTGCTTGCTTATAATATCTTTTAATTGTTGTCCTGCACCAGGTTTAGGTGTCTTACCGCCTGGGTTATTACATTGACCCGCCTTACCCGATTTTTGTTGACCTTGGTTCTGTTCTTGGATTAAGTTGGCTAACATTTCTTGGAGTAGGAGTGCTAAATTATTGGTATGCGTCATGACGTATTGTTGGCTTTTTGCTGCTTCAGCAATAGCTCTTTTTTCAAGAGCTGCTTGAGCATAACGCATGTTTTTTTCGAGTTGATTGCTTTCTTTAGTGATGGTGGCGGAGAGTTTAAAAAGCTTTTTACTTAAGCTGTATAGACTGTCTCTAATCACTAAAGAGTTTTGGTGCAACTGTGCCTGCTGCTCCATGTTTTTTATATATGCAGGGTTTTTACTTGAAGTTTTTTGGCTTGATTGCATCAGTTTTTCTTGATCAAATGATTGACGCATAAGGTTTGTGAGTACTTGCCTAATTGTTTTTATATTCATTTCTAATTGCTGCATATCCATACTGCCTGATTTTTGTTGAAGAGATGCCGCCATATCTTGTAGGTTTTGTGCAGCATTGTCTTGTTGTTGTGCAGCTTTAGAGTTATTGTTTTCTTGTAATTGCTCTGAGCTTTGCTGCATTTGTTCTGCTGCTTTTTGTCCTGCTTTTTCTTCTTTATTAAAATCGCTGTTTTGTTTTGCCTCTTCCGCTTGTTTTTGCAGTTCTTTTAGATCTTTTTGTAAAACATCTTGGAGCTGTTTTTCTAATGCTTTTTGTTGTGTGTTCAGCTCTGTATTATTACTTGATTTATTTTGGGTATTTTTACTCAAGTCTTTTTGATCCTTGGCTAATTGCTCCAGTTTTTTTGCACTACTTTCTAATTTAATTTGTAATTCGAGTTTTTTCATTAAGGCTTGTAGGCGCTCTAAATCCATCGAGAACATTTTGTTTTCCTCTTCCAATTCTTGTAATTGGCTCAAAGCATTCTTCTTATCTTTTTGTTGTAAAAGCTCTTGTAATTTTTGCATTTGTTTTGCCAAATCTTTATTGAGCATTTGGTCTAAATGCTTTTGTAAAGCTTCTTGTTTTTCTTGTACAGCCTCACTTAGATTTTTTTGTTCACTTTGTTTTTGTTGCTCAGCCAAACGTTTTTTACTCTGCTCTAATTGATTTTTAATTTGTTCTTGGTATTGCTGTAAGTGCTGTATCTGTTGATTTTGTTGCCAATTACTATTTTCATTTTGTAGCCATTGGCTTTGTAATTTTTCAATATTTTCTTGTAGTTTTTGATTTTGCTCAGCTCCTTTTTCTAAATTTTGATTTACTTGTTGTACATTTTTTTGCATTACGGTATCTAGTTGCTCTAGTGTATTAGATCGGTATTCCATCATTGCACTTCTTGTAGCTTTACTGCCATGAAGGGCATCATTATCCCATGCTTCGATAAAATAATTGAGCTGCTCTCCAGGTGCTAATGCGATGCTCCCAATGTCAAAATAATGTTGAAATGCAACTGCTGTAAGTTTACCTTTATAGCTTATAGGTAGGGCTTTTTGTTTTGTTAATTGACCTTTTTCATTTTTTATTTGATAATGAAAAAGAATTTTAGAAATACCATAGTCATCACCAGCTATACCGTTAAACACAAGCTGTGTGCCATCAATACTATCTTTAAATATTTTTACTTGCAGTTGAGGGGCTTGGTCTGGTATCACCTGAATTTTATATTGATAGGCTTGCTCTTTATGATAACGTTCATTTTTTAATAAGATAGCCCAAGTACTGTCTTGTAAAAATTGTTGTTGATAATAGTAATGCCCTTCTTGATCTTTGAGCTTTATCGCAGCAGCTGAACCTAGTTGAAATGATAATTGTTCACTATGTATAGGCACCATATCCCAATGGATTAGGGTACCTTGTGGTAGGGTAAGATTTGTTAAACTTTTGATGACTTCTGTAGCTTTACCGGTATAGCTAGGATAGTTTAAACTGAGCTGAATATTTTTTAATCCAGGTTGTTGAATAGCCTTTAAAGTAAAGGGCTTTGAACGATAACCAGCCGCTTGACACACTATATTGATATCCTCTTTACAATTCTTTATAAAATATTGAAATTTATGTTCTTTTAAGGCCTGCATCGGAATGGTTTCATCTGCTATGAGCAGTTCCATTTGTGCTGGAAGTTCATTACCCTTTAATTGCACTTGAAATAAAAAATCTTCATTTTGTACCACCTCTAAGTTTTTGTGAAGGGCTACAAATTCAAATGGGGCAGGGCGTTCAAAATTTTGAGTTGGTGCTAATAATCTTGTACCCGCTTCTTTAAACACATTGGGAGCTGCTAAGCCTATAAATATTGCAATACCCATTAACGGCAATAAATAGGGTAAGTATTTTTTATTCTTGCTTAAATCTATTGCTTGACTAAGCGGTATTAGTGCAATGTTTTCAGTTTTCTGTATAATACTAGCTTCTATAAGTGCTTGTTGTGTACTGTGCTGTGCACTTTGTTCTTTAAGTTGTAAAATATTAATGAGTTGGTCTTTGACCTCTGTAAAATGTGTCCGAATAATACTTGCAGCCTCAGTATAACTTAATGTTTTGCCGATTTTAAATAGATGTATTGTAGGGAGCAATATCCAAAATAGTAATGCAGCTATAGTTCCTAATACAAGGATACTGACACATACTATTTTTATCCAAGCGGCTAAATAGAGATAGTACTCACTGATACTTAAGATTAATAAAGTAGTAATAAGTACGATGAGTAAAACTAATACGCCTCGGTAAATTTGATTCCGATAATATTTTCGAATAAAAGCATCAAGACGATTTAATAAACTTTGATAAGCATTCATGGTTTAAAGGCAGCACACACACAATTTTTATTTTTTAAAGCACACCCTTGAGTGTTTAAAATCCTTAGCTATGATTTCATATTTTGATATTGTAATGGAGCATCTAAGTCTGCACCTCTACATAAAGCGATTACAGCCTGTAAATCATCTATTTTTTTTCCTGTTACACGGATACTCTCATCCATAATGGCGGCTTGTACTTTAAGTCCGCTATCTTTAATAAGTTTAACAATTTTTTTCGCCATGTCTTTTTCTAAACCATTTTTAACCACTATTGTTTTACGGATATATTTACCCGATGCATGAGCTTCTTTAGTCATGTCAAAACAGTTAGCCTCTAAACCTTGGCGCATAGCTTTGGTTAAAATAATATCTTCTAATTGTTTAAGCTTCATATCGCTATCTACTTCTACAGCTATGGTCATATCTTTTTTGTTTAGCTCTATTTGGATATGACTCCCTTTAAAATCAAAACGATTATCTACTTCTTTTTTTGCAACATTAATTGCATTGTCTAAGGTTTGTAAATCTACTTTGCTTACAATATCAAATGATGCCATTTTTTTTACTTATTATTTTTAGAAACACTAAGGTAATTTTTTTTACGCATACTTGATAGAACTTATCTTATAAATTTTAAACTTGAATGGAGCGGGTATATTTTTAGTAACTTGCATCATATTTTTTATGAATAGCATACACTATGGAAGCTAAAATAGTACCCGTAAAATTTTTAGATTGGGGCAGTATCGAATATGGTAAAGCATGGGATCAACAAGAGGCACTCTTAAAAGAGAATCTAGCAGTAAAAGCCCAATGGTTTGGTAAAACAGCATCAGAAAAAGATACATCAATAGATACTCAAAATTATTTTATACTCTGCCAACACCCTCATGTTTATACTTTGGGTAAAAGTGGTGTAATTGAGCATTTGCTGCTTAATGATACCCGATTAAAAGCATTAGATGTAAGTTTTTATAAGACGAATAGAGGGGGAGATATCACTTATCACGGCCCAGAGCAGATCGTAGGCTATCCTATTTTAGATTTAGAAAAATTTGAAACCGATTTAGGTAAATATATGCGTAACCTTGAGGAGGTAATTATTTTAACCATAGCAGAGTGGGGCTTGGTAGGAGAGCGTTTAGCAGGCTCAACAGGAGTATGGTTAGATGCTACTATTAAAGGTAAAGAACGTAAAATATGTGCTATGGGTGTACGTTGTAGCCGCTGGGTAACTATGCATGGTTTCGCACTGAATGTGAATACAGATTTGCAATACTTTAATTATATTGTACCATGTGGTATCACAGATAAAGGGGTTACCTCTATTCAAAAAGAACTCGGCACAAAGGTAGATACAGCACTAGTTGAAGCCGCACTTAAAAAGAATTTCGAAAGGGTGTTTGGTGTACAATTACAAGAATAGTTCATGTGCGGTACATTGCAACGCATGAAGCATTACTTATGTTTATTTCACTAATCAAAATGATACCTTTTTTTTAATGGGTATCCAGATTGATTCTTCAGAGTTAGGGTCATTGTTTTTGTATTTTTCTCCCAGTATTTCAAAATGTGGCCTATGGTCTAATACATACTCTGACGCTGGAAGCCATTGTGTGTAGATGTATTGAAATATTGAAGGATCTGAACTTAATCCCTTATAGTTAAAAACAGCATAAAGCCCTTCAGGTATTTTTATGGGTTTCATTTCTATGGGTATATTATCATAATCACTAAGCTCTACTGCTGCCCAACGCTCAAACTCATTGTTCATACTGAAATTTGTAAAGTGATCTGCTTCATAACAGGCTATTGAAAATAAATCTTGTGAAATGGTATTGTTGATTTCATTGCTCTTTGCTAAAAAAGCTCTCCATAAATCATTTATTTTATATGCTGCTAAACTCATTTTTAGGCACATGCCTACTAAATTTTTCTCTTTTAGTTGAACAATTGTTGGAGTCATTTTTTTTGAATTTATTACACTACTAAGGAGTTTGTTCTTTTATTAAATTATGATATCCTTAAAAGCTTTTTTAGACTTTCAAACTTATGAAAAAAATGTTCGTAATAAGTATATAGCTTAGTGCATACAGCCTAAATAGATTTCTGATTTAATTTTAAATGCTTTGGGTTCATTTTTAACAATGAGCTTTAAAAGGCTATCGGCGCTGGCTGATTGTTCAAAAACACCTGCTACTAGTGCTATGGTTTTATCGTTAGAAGGGTTGTAATAATAATTGAGATATTCTAAACTTAAAGCGCAAGATGGGTAGCGCCTAGGAAAATATTCACCCGCAAACATTTCATCTTCATCATCATCGGGTAGTGCAATCAAATCCTTGGTACTGTTATAAAAACGCCCCATGGTGTCAATCACTAATTTGAACTGCTTCTGAAGTGTTTTCATTTTTTGATGTAAGTACCAATAATTAATATTGGTATCTACTATTACTACATAAAATTCTTCATAATCATCGGTCAGAGGCTCTTCTGTAGCGTCATTCTTTATATCGGTATCAATAGGCTTATGGGTTGATGAGCCTATAGCTAATCCTTTCGTTTCAGACTTATTAGTTGTTTTAGATTGATGCTCACAAGCACTTAAACATATTGCTAAGATTAAAATTAAGTACTTACTCATGATATGTCTTTATTCTATTGCCAAGACTTAAAAAATGTTTTCAAAAGCTTTAATACACCGTTACATAGCCGGTTTCCAGTTTTTCTTTATCTTTAAATAATTCAAAACGATACATACCTGTTTTTTGAAAATTGCGTTTATCCAAAATGATTTTTGGTGCAGAGAGATGTTCTATTTCAATAATCGCTTGATTGGTACTGTTGAAAAATTTCAAACTATATTTGTGGCTTAGCACATCGGGTACTTCAATATTGATATGCCCTGTAAAAGGATTGGTAAAAACATAATGCGATCGGATATAGGTATAGGCATTGACCTGTTCAATATCCGGTATTTCTAGGCTGATACCTTTCTTAGAAGCGCTATCTGTGTTACTCTTACCACTTGTAACAAATCTTGTCCTACCACTATAGGTTTTTACAGAGCTATTGGTTAATGCAGAATCTGGAAAATTGAGCGTACGTGTTTTAAATTTAGCAACCATATATTGTAGGGAGTCATTACCGGGTAATACACGAGCTTGTGCTATCTGTGCTGAGTCCATTACAATTTTCAAACGGTTACTGGTCCAGTTTAAGTCAGACCCAAAGATAATCTTTAGTCGATACCAATTCGTGCCGGGTTTGGCATGACCATCAATAAAATATTGTACCCCTTTAGGTAAATCTTTTACATAACCAATGGTAACAAAGTTAAAAATACTGTCGCTAGAGCGCTCTACAATAATCGTTTTAACACCCGCATATTGACACTCCCAAGTGAGGATATTCATGCCGTTTTGACTTACGGCAGCAAGGTCGGGTAGGGTAGGTTGAGCAAAAGCTTTGCTGTGTACAAGAAAAAATAAAGTGCAGAAAAAAAGGAAGGTTTTAGAAAAAACTTTTTTTGTCGGAAACATTTGCCAAACCTAACACAAAAAAATAGTTTTGCCAATTAATTGAAGTATAAATTATATCCAAAAAAAATGTTTTACATTTTATTTTAATACAAAATATTTTTTTAGATATTTATTGAGTAGGTATTTTTTAAATTGGATTTATTTTTCTTAAAACGACCCCTTGGCTGTCAAGCGTTTTTCATCGCAGTCTGTATTCTGTGAATTTGTGCCAAATGTCGAATAATATGGTTGATGTAAAATTGAAAAGTGTCGCCCAATTTCAGTTTGATTAA
This sequence comes from Chitinophagaceae bacterium, assembly GCA_039811245.1. Taxonomy (GTDB): domain Bacteria; phylum Bacteroidota; class Bacteroidia; order Chitinophagales; family Chitinophagaceae; genus Rurimicrobium. The sequence continues at coordinate 9,734 of JBDHYE010000025.1, forward strand.
ACTTGAAATTGAAGTTTGAATTTTTACTTTGTTTAGACTCACATTTTTTGATTGATTGAGCAAGTCCAAAAGTTTTATTTGTTGGTTTATAAATTTGTCAATTACCGTTTTGTCAAGATTTACGTTTAATGGATTTTTGTCTTTGAATGTTTTCATTTTATTCAACTTTTCCTTTGGTAGCATACTTTTCGCAAAGTAATTTCCTAAAATTCCAGGCTTAAATTCGATTTCAGAGTTGGTAGTTGAATTTTTTATTTTACTTTCTATTTGCGGTAAATAAAAGTTACCATATAGGTTCAAATGTTCCAAACATTCCAAAATGCTCCACGAAACTTTATTTTCTTTCCACGTTAATGTATTCAAATCGTATGATTTTAGTTTTTCTGCTTGGTTTATAATTTGTCTTGTTTGTTCCAA